>JAIKVV010000061.1 GCA_024685385.1 Saccharofermentans sp.
GCTTCCACAAGGATCGAATCCATAGCCGATAAGGACAGTTTCACGGAATGGGATGATGATGTCGAAGAGACAAATCCCCTTAAGACTCCCGGCTACGAGAAGAAGATCGAAGCCCTGAGAACTTCAACGGAGCTTCATGAAGCTGTCGTGACCGGCAGATGTAAGATCGGAGGGATCGATTTGGTCCTCTGCGTCATGGATACAAGGTTCATGATGGCATCCATGGGTCAGGTCGTAGGCGAAAAGATCACCCGTGCGGTTGAACGCGCGACCGAAGAAAGACTGCCTGTCATAATATTCACGGCATCGGGCGGCGCCCGCATGCAGGAAGGCATAATCTCACTGATGCAGATGGCAAAGACTTCAGCCGCACTGGAGCGTCACAGCGAAGCAGGACTTCTTTATGTTTCGGTCCTGACCGATCCCACGACGGGCGGTGTCACCGCAAGTTTTGCTATGCTGGGAGACATCATCCTCGCCGAGCCCGGAGCCCTCATAGGCTTTGCGGGTCCCCGCGTCATAGAGCAGACCATTGGACAAAAACTTCCCGAAGGTTTCCAGAGGGCAGAGTTCCTCGAAGAACACGGTTTCGTTGACGCGGTCGTTCCGAGGGGCAATATGAGGGATACTCTTGCCAGGATCTTAAGGATGCATCAGGCAGGGGAATTTGTTCCTTCGGGAATAAAAGCCCCCAAGAAGAGGTCCAAAAAATCAAAGCACACTCCCTGGGAGAAGGTCATGATCTCCCGCGGCAAGGACAGGCCCATAGCAGACGATTACATAGACAAGATCTTCCCTGATTTTACCGAATTCAAGGGTGACAGATACTACCGCGACAACCGCGCCGTAAGATGCGGGATCGCAACTTTTGACGGCATCCCCGTAACGGTCATAGCCCAGGCAAAAGGCAAAAATACCAAGGAGAATGTCGCAAGGGATTTCGGCATGCCTTCCCCCGACGGATACAGGAAGGCCCTGCGTGCGATGAAGCAGGCCGAGAAATTCGGAAGACCCGTCATCTGCCTGGTTGACACTCCCGGCGCTTTCTGCGGAATCGAAGCCGAAGAAAGAGGCGAAGGTGAAGCGATTGCAAGGAATCTTGCAAAGATGTCATCACTTAAGACACCGATCCTGTCGATCGTGATCAGCGAAGCAGGTTCCGGCGGAGCGCTGGCGATCGCCGTTGCCGACAAAGTCTATATGCTCGAAAACTCGATATATGCTATACTCTCTCCCGAAGGATACGCGAGCATCCTCTGGAAAGACTCCAAGCGCGCAGATGAAGCTGCCGCTGAGATGAAGCTTACTGCGGATGACCTTCTGGATCTTAAGGTGATCGACGGCATCATTGCCGAACCGGCGGATCTCTCGCGCAAAACAGTCGACGAGGTAATCCCGGGCATGGTATCCTGCATCGAGTCTTTCATAAAGGAGACGAAAGATATCCCCGCGGAAGATTTGGTCTCGTCAAGATACGGGAGGTTCCGTAAGTTCTGATCATGTATGATGTGATCCTTTTCGATGTGGACGGGACGTTGCTCGATACGTCCCGGGGCATATTGATGTCTCTGGAACAGACGCTTGAAAGATACGGCATAGATTACGGCTTTCTGACCGAAGAGGACAGGAGGACTTTTATCGGTCCGCCCATGGAACTGTCGCTTGAAAGATGGTTCGGTCTTAAAGGCGAGATGAATGCCGAAGTATGTTCTTCGTACAGGAAGATCTACAGGGAAGATAATCTCATGTGTGCAGATCCCTACGAAGGCATAGAGAAGGCCCTGTCTGACCTTAAGGATGCAGGGGTCGCTCTTGGCGTCGCATCCTACAAGAAGCAGGATTACCTTCTTAAGATCCTGGAAGGATTCGGGCTCGACAGATATTTTTCCGCGATATGCGGTTCGGATTATTCCGGCAAACTTACCAAATCGGACATCATCAACAACTGCATCGAGAGCATGGGCGTTAAGGACAAGTCGCGCGTCCTGATGCTTGGCGACACGGTATATGATTCCGACGGAGCCCGTAATGCGGGAGTCGATTTTGCGCTTGCCTGCTGGGGCTTCGGCGATGTTCCGGAAGAAGACCTCGTCATGAGGGCAACTGACCCGGAAGATCTCGCGGAAAAGATCATAAATTGCTGAAAGATAAGTAAATTACATTGGAAAATGGGGATTTATTTTTCCTGACTTGGGATATAATTGAAGAAGATAGAAATAAAAAGAAGGGGGACCTTTTATGAGCAGATATGATTTTCTGATCGTAGGAGCAGGTCTTTATGGGGCGACATTTGCAAGACTCGCAACGGATGCGGGTTACAAGTGTCTTGTAATCGACAGAAGGGCGCATATAGCGGGCAACTGCTATACGGTCAATGTTCACGGCATCAACGTCCACAAGTTCGGCGCGCACATCTTCCATACCGACAGCCGTGAAGTATGGGATTTCGCCACGAAATATGCCGATTTCAACAGTTATATCCATTCCGTCGTTGCAAATTACAAGGGCGAGATATATTCACTGCCTTTCAACATGTACACGTTCAATGAGATGTGGGGCGTCGTAAATCCCACCCAGGCAAGGGAGAAACTGGACGAGCAGATCGCAGACGGATTTAAGGAAGATCCCCAGAACCTGGAAGAGCAGGCCATCTCTCTTATCGGCAAGGATATATACGAGAAGCTGGTCAAGGGTTATACCGAGAAGCAGTGGGGCAGGAAGGCAACGGAACTTCCGGGCTTCATCATCAAGAGACTTCCCGTAAGGCTCACATATAACAACAACTACTTTAACGACCGTTACCAGGGCATTCCCGTCAACGGATATACCGAGTGGATCGGCAACATGCTGGACGGCATCGAAGTCAAGACTAACACCGACTTCATCGAGAACAGGGAAGAGTGTGAAGGACTCGCCGACACGATCATATATTCCGGCATGATCGACGAATTCTACGACTATGAATTCGGCAATCTCGAGTACAGATCCTTAAAGTTTGACAGCGAGTACATCGCAGGCATCGACAACTTCCAGGGCAATGCGGTCGTCAACTATACCGACGGCAGGACCCCCTTCACGAGGATCATCGAGCATAAGCATTTCGAATTCTCCGAAGAGAAGGGCACGGTCATCACCCATGAGTATCCTGCAGAGTGGCACCTCGGCGACGAGCCTTACTATCCCATCAACAACGATGTGAATAATGAGCTTTTCGAGAAGTACAGACAGAAGGCCGAGGCAGAAGGCGGAGTCTTCTTCGGAGGGCGTCTGGGCAAGTATAAATACTTCGACATGGACGATACGATCGCCGATGCCACATCCGACTTCCATAAGATCACCGGCAGGTGATATTTGAGATCAATTCAATTCCGGAAGGGCTGCCTTTAATAAAAAAGGCGGTCCTTTCTTATTTTTGTGATATAATCGATAAGTTATATCGCTTTATGGAGGCAAAAATGAAGAAAGAAATCGGAAATATCTTAAAGACACTGACAGGTATAGTCCTTGCAGTATCTTTTTCCCTGTCCGGAGTAAATGCCGTTCTTGCGGATGAGACAAGCGGCACGAGCGCATCTGACACGACTGCTTCTGAGACCGAGGGAACGACAACGACCGAAACATCTGAGTCAACTCTTGCGACGGTAGATCTCAGCGGAAAGGATATCACAAATATCTACGGTTCCCAGTTCTATCCGTTCCTGAATCACAAATATGTATTTGAAGGAGAGGAAGTACCGCTTACAACATCGAACTTCTACTTCATCAATGCATTCCTGGATCTTTGCAACTATGCATATTACGGTTACTATCCCCTGACCGGCGAAGGATATTATGATCTTGCTGCCGAATTCAGCGGTGAAAAGTATAAGGATTACGCAGAGATCTATGTCAAGTATGCCGAGAAGACGCTTGAGAACACTCTCATCATGGATAAGCTTGCAGCCGAAGAAAAGATATCCCTCGACTTCAAGTCAACCCAGAGAATGAACGATGCGATAAAGGGCATTGAGGATAAGGCTAAAGCAGCGAGCAAGACGGTTGAGGAATATCTCCATATCTACTATGGACCCGATATGTCTTACGATGAGTTCAAGAGGATAATGGAAGGCTATTATCTTGCCGATGCTTATGCACAGCATTTTTGCGATAATTACCAGTTCACCGACGAACAGAAATTCGCACCCGAGATTAGATATGCTCTTTTCATGGCAGCTGAGGAAGGTACTTCCGATGAAGATAAGAAAGCCGCAGAGAAGAAGGCAAACGATATCAAGAACGCATCTGATTCCCTTGAAAAACTCAAGACATTGGGTCAGGAAGCGGCAACTGCGGGAACATGTGCAGAATGCAATGATATTCACGTAACGAAAGGTCAGACGGTTTCGGCTTTCGAGACCTGGGCTCTGGATCCCGCAAGAAAAGAAGGAGACATAGATGTCATCTACGCTCCCGAGTACGGATATTTCGTAGTAGGTTATCTCGGCCGCACAGAGCAGAGCGAAGACTATCTGAATGACCTTGCAGTTGAAGAACTCAGCAATCTGATCGGCAAGGACATCGAAGCAGGCAAGTATCAGTTTGAGACGAAGGATACTTATGCTCCCGCCGTTACCGTAGCACCTACGCCTACGACAGCCGGAACTCAGCCTTCATCTTCCGATACTGCAGCTACAGCTGCTTCTTCATCCGATACAAGCAATACGACCAATAAGCCTTCTTCAGGAAATTTCTGGACTCCCACAAACACGATCGTAGTTATCCTTGCTGCAGTCGGCGGTGTTGCCCTGATCGCAGCGATCGTTATCCTGGTCGTTCAGTTCGTAAGGAACGGATCTTCTTCCAAGAGCAAGAAGAGCAAGAAGAAGAATAAGAAGCCTGCTGATAAGAAACCCAAGGAAGAAAAGGCTCCCAAGGCCAAGGCCGAGAAAAAGGCCGCTAAAGAAGAAACAGTCGAGGAAGAAAGCGAAGATCCGGAGGAAGAATAATGGAGATCACTGCTGACCTGATCGAGTATCTGGAAAAACTGGGACGCATCAGACTCACTCCCGAAGAAGAGCTTCAGACCCGGGAAAAACTGGGCAGCATCCTGGCTTACATCGATAAGCTGGGCGAGCTCGATACTGAAGGCGTCGAGCCTTTAAGCCATGCATTCGGAAGAGAGAACGTGACAAGGGAAGATGTTGTCACCAATGGTGACATGCAGGATCTTATCCTTGCAAATGCGTATGAGACTAAGGACGGGGCGATACTCGTTCCGAAGACGGTGGAGTAAAGATATGGCAGACATGATCAACAGAGAAGATATCCTCAAGACGGATGCTCTTACGATCGGGAAACTGATCAGGACGGGAGAATTGACTTCGCGTGAAGTGACATCGGTCTTTATCGATGCCATCAAGGCGGAAGACTCCAAATACAATTCATACATAACCATTGCAGAGGATGCCGTGGAGCAGGCGGAAAAGATCGATGAGAAGATCAGATCCGGCGAGCTTACCGGACCTCTTGCAGGTGTCCCCATAGCAGTCAAGGACAATATCTGCACCAAGGGAATGCTTACTTCCTGCGCATCAAAGATGCTGAGCAATTTCATCCCTCCTTACGATGCAACAGTCGTAAAGAAGATCAAAGAAGAGGGAATGGTGATCTTAGGCAAGACCAACATGGACGAATTTGCCATGGGATCCACCACCGAGACATCCTATTACGGACCTACGGTCAATCCCTGCGGCGAAAACAGGGTTCCGGGAGGATCTTCCGGCGGTTCTGCCGCATCCGTTGCAGCAGATCTTGCTCCGATCGCATTGGGTTCCGATACAGGCGGATCCATAAGACAGCCCGCGTCTTTTTGCGGCGTTACGGGTCTTAAGCCTACATACGGCACAGTCTCAAGATACGGACTCGTGGCTTTCGCTTCGTCTCTTGACCAGATCGGACCCATAGGAAAGACCGCCATAGACTGCGCAGCTCTCTTTAACGTTATCTGCGGGATCGATGAGCGCGACCAGTCTTCTGCGGGATCTTCAAAGATAGATCTTGAAGCAGTAAGTTCTTTTGACGTTAAAGGAAAGAAGATCGGCATCCCGAACGAATATATGGGTGAGGGCATTGATGCCGATGTCAAGGCGCGCGTCACGGAGGCCGTAAAATTCTTCGAGGATGAAGGCGCCATAGTCGAGACATTCGACATGCCGATAATCGAATATGCCATACCGACATATTACATCATCGCCTGCGCAGAGGCCTGCTCGAACCTTTCAAGATATGACGGCGTCAAGTACGGCTTCAGGCCCGAAGATGCCGAGAACCTCATGGACCTTTACATCAAGTCCAGGAGCGAAGGCTTCGGAATGGAAGTCAAGAGAAGGATCATGCTCGGAAACTTCGTTTTGTCATCAGGTTACTACGATGCATACTACAACAAGGCTTTGCAGTCAAAGGCTCTCATAAAGAAAGCATTTGATGAGGCATTCGCCAAGTACGATGTAGTCATAGGACCCGTTGCGCCCACGACGGCTCTTAAGGCCGGCGAGAGCCTGTCCGATCCCCTCAAGATGTATCTCGGTGACATCTGCACCGTTCTCATCAATATCGTGGGACTTCCTGCCGTCTCCGTTCCCTGCGGCAACGACAGCGAAGGACTTCCCGTCGGCATGCAGATAATCGGCAAGCATTTCGATGAACAGACTATTCTGGGATTTGCCGCTAATTGGCAGAAAGGAGGAAGATCATGACGGATTATGAGATGGTCATAGGACTCGAGGTCCATTGCGAACTTTCGACCGAGTCAAAGATCTTCTGCTCCTGCTCGACCAAGTTCGGAGGCGCTCCCAATACTCATGTATGCGAAGTTTGCTCCGGCATGCCCGGCACCCTTCCTACGCTCAATAAGAAGGTCGTGGAATTCGCAGTCAAGGCAGGTCTTGCCTTAAACTGCGACATAACGCGCAAGAACAAGTTTGACCGTAAGAACTATTTCTACCCTGACCTGCCGAAGGCATATCAGATCTCGCAGCTCTACTATCCGATCTGCAGGAACGGTCACGTTGACATAAAGACTGATGCCGGAACAAAGTCGATCGGGATCCACGAGATCCATATGGAGGAGGATGCCGGAAAACTGGTTCACGATCCTCTTACCGGCAAGACCATGGTCGATTTCAACCGCTGCGGCGTTCCTCTCCTGGAGATCGTTTCCGAGCCTGATTTCAGGTCTGCTGACGAGGTCATTGCTTATCTTACGAAGCTTCGTGACACGATGCAGTATCTAGGCGTATCCGACTGCAAGATGCAGGAAGGTTCCATGAGAGCTGACGTTAACCTGTCCGTAAGACCCAGAGGCCAGGCAGAATTCGGAACTCGTACCGAGATGAAGAACATAGCATCCTTCAAGGCCATCGCGCGCGCCATTGACTACGAATACGAAAGACAGGTCGACCTCATCGAAGGAGGCGGCAAGGTCGTTCAGGAGACAAGGCGCTGGGACGATGAGAAGGAATTCACATATGCCATGAGATCCAAAGAGGATGCCCAGGATTATAAATATTTCCCGGATCCCGATCTCATGCCTGTATTCATAAGCGAAGAATATCTTTCCGAGATCGCGGGATCCCTGCCGGAATTTGCCGATCAGAAGAAGGATCGATATGTAAATGAGTTGGGCCTGCCCGAGTACGATGCCGAGATAATCACGGGATCGACTGCTCTGGTCAAGCTTTTCGAGAGAACGGTCGAGATCACGGATGCTCCCAAGGATTCATCCAACTGGATCATGACTGATGTTCTGAAGCTTTGCAGCCAGGCACACATCACGCCTGAGGACATGACGTTCGAATCCGATTCCCTGGGCGCCATCATCAAGATGGTCGCAGACGGCAAGATCAACCGTAAGGTCGGAAGGGAAGTCCTGGAGAAGGTCTTTGAAGAGAATACAGATCCCGTTAAATATGTCGAGGATAATAACCTTGCACAGGTATCCGATACATCAGCCATCGAGCCTGTGTTGAAGGAAGTAATCGCCAACAATGAGAAGGCCGTTACGGAGTACCTGGGAGGCGTCGAGAAGAGCTTCGGATTCCTGGTCGGCCAGTCCATGAGAGCTTTGGGCGGCAAAGCCGATCCCCAGGCTGTAAGGCAGATCCTGAAAGACATACTCGACAGCATGAGATAATCTTGTTATATGGATATTGCGCTAAAAATTTTAGTTGTACTGATCCTTGTTCTGATCAACGCATTGTTCTCCGGCACGGAGATGGCCGTCATAAGCCTCTCCGACATCAAGGAGCGCAAGCTTGCGGAAGAGGGCAATAAGAAGGCCAAAAAGGTCTTAAAGTTCATTGACGATCAGCCTTCATTCCTTTCTGCTATACAGGTCGGAGTGACCCTGGCAGGATTCCTTGCATCGGCTTTTGCATCCGAAGGCATCGCCCTTAAGATCGCAGCTGCCTTGGATCCCGAAGGGACGAGACCATGGATGGCAGTCCTTTGGACCATCCTGATAACGGTGGTTTTGTCTTACATTACCCTTGTTGCAGGAGAGCTGGTCCCCAAGAGGATCGCATCCCGCAATCCCGAGAAATGGGCATACCGCACCGTGGGTTTTATGCTGTTCTTCATGAAGATCGTTAAGCCGATGGTGATATTCCTGACGGCTTCTTCAGACCTCGTTCTCCGCATCTTCGGGATCAGCCCCGAGGATAAGAACAAGGCCGTTACGGAAGAAGAGATAATGATGATGGTTGATGCCGGTTCCGAGACGGGATCGATCGAGGATTCGGAGAAGGAGATGATCGAAAACATCTTCGATTTCAACGACACCGAAGTATCCGAGATAATGACCCACCGCAAAAAGATAGTATCGCTTCCGCTGGAAGCATCCTATGCAGAAGTCATGAAGGTCGCAGTCAAGGAAAGACATACGAGGATCCCCGTTTACAGAGGCACGATCGATGACATCGTCGGAATACTTCACATAAAGGATCTTCTCGGCGTAAAAGAACCCGTACCGCCCAAAAAGTTTGACCTCAAAAAGCTCATCAGGGAGCCTCTGGTCGTTCATGAGACAAGGAAGATATCATCCCTTTTTGCCGAGATGAGGACATCCGGCATGCAGATGGCGATCGTAATAGACGAATACGGCGGAACGATGGGAATATGCACTTTGGAAGACATCATAGAAGAAGTCATGGGCAACATAACAGACGAGTTCGATGTCGATGAAGAGCAGCAGTCCTTAAAGCTTTCCAACGGCGATTACATAGTCGCAGGCGACATGCCTCTTTCAGATCTCGAGGATATCCTGGGCATCAAGTTCGACGAGGAAGAATACGATACGATGGCAGGATTGGTCCTCCAGATACTCGACAGGATCCCCGAAGAATCCGAAAAACCCGAAGTTACTTATAAGAATCTTAAGATAAAGGTGCTTCATGTTCAGGACAGATGGATATCCAAAGTAATGATACATGTTCTGCCCGTATCTGATGAGGCCCCGGATGATGAAGATGAATAAGAACCGTTACGACCTCGTTCTATATGATCTTGACGGGACTTTGACCGATTCGATCCCCCTGATAATGGATTCTTTCAGATATGCTTATGAAGCTTTTCCGGATCTGCCGGCCAGAGCCGATGCGGATCTCATGAGCTACATCGGAAAGCCGCTTGAGACTTCTTTCGAAGTCCATGATGATGAAACCGCAAAGATATTGCTGGAAAGATATCTCGACTATAACCATGCAAGGCTCCTGGAAGGAGACCTTGATCTTTTTGACGGCATCCTTGATGAATTGAAAAAGATATCGTCCATGGGAGTCTTACAGGGGATCGTCACGGCAAAGAGAAAATATGCAGCCATGATAACGATCGAAAAGACCGGACTTGCAGAAGTCATCGACGGTTATGTTTTCGGAGACGATGGCTGCAAGGCCAAACCGGCAGGAGATCCGATAATCCTCGGCGCGCAAAAACTGGGTATAGAAGACATGTCAAGAGTGCTCTATGTGGGGGATGCCCTGCCCGATATCCTGAGCGCCCGCGATGCAGGCTGCGACTTCGCATTTGTGGCCTGGTCCAAGATGCCTGAAGCAGAGATCAGCGAGATAAGATGCCTCCTTCCCGAACATGAGGCAAAAGTTCCTGAAGACCTTTCTTGCATTATCCGTTAAGCCGAATTATAATAGACAATGCTTTTTTCTCGGAAAAGGCGTCATCTTGATGCCCATTCGCGGAGAAAAAGGCAGGAAAATACTTTGATAAGGCAGGTTTTTGTCTCATGAGCAGATCTGACGGCAATAAGCGTAAGAAGAACAGATCCGGTAATGCAAATCTGATCAAGGTCATCGTTGCGGTTGTCCTGGTCCTTGCTTTGGCGGGTTACGTAGTATATTCAACGGGAGCTATTCCCAGACTCCTGAACGGTGTTACGATCACCGAGACCAATTCTGACGGCAGCAAGAAGGTCGTCGGCAAGGCATCGGTCCTCGAGACCAATTTCCATTTCTCGACCCTTTTTAATCAGTATTACTATTATGGTCAGGTTACCAAAGAGAATCTGGACGATGTAAAGGACGAAGCAACAGGTGAGACATGGAGGGATTTCCTCATCAATTCCGCTTCTGACGAGATCGAGAATCAGGTCCTTACGATAAATGCTGCCAAGGCAAATAACTATGAAGAAATGTCCCAGGCTAAGAGAGTCGCAGATATGCAGGCCGAGACCTTGGGTGAAACGGCAAAGTCCGTCGGATATCCTTCCGTATCGGCTTATCTTGCAAACGTATACGGCACGGGTCTGAGCCTGCGCCTTTACAAGGAATATCTTGCAAGAGAAGTCCTGGCAGAAGAATATGAGAATTATCTTACACAGTTCGAGATGATCCCCAGCAACGAGGAAGTCAGGAAGGCAAACGAAGAGCATCCTGACCAGTATCAGATGGCAGACTTCGATTTCTATTTCTTCGCAGCCGAGACTGACGAGGACGGCAAGGCAAAGAATCTTTCCGAAGTTGAAGCACAGGCACAGAAGGTAGTAGATATTGCCAAGGATCCTACAACCTTCATGCAGGGAGTCATCGTTGTCCTCAAGGAAAGAGGAGAGGATTCTTATGCAGAAGCTCTCAAGTCCGGCGAGGATACAACCCACCATGACGGAATGACATCCGCTTACCTGTCTTCACTCAATGCCCAGATCACGGAATACCTGTTCAAGGCAGAGAATGTCGGCAAGGCAGCAGTCATCAAGACCGAGACAGGCGCGTATGCCGTATATCTCGATAAGCTCTATCAGGATACGACAGAGACCGTTTCCTACAGAACGCTTACTCTCAATGTCAATGCCAAGGACGGCGCTACTGAGGATGAGATCAACAAGGCCGTATCCGATACAGAGGCAAAGGCAAATAATCTCCTCGGAACGACAAGACTTTCGAATTTCGAATTCTATCAGCTCGTAAAAGCCAATACGGATCTCTCCGATGAGGTCGTAAACGGCGGCTTTGTAGCAAACGGCGTTCTTAAAGACTTCATCCCCGAGGAAGAAGAAACGGCAGCCGAGGAAGGCGAAGAAGGCGAGGCAGCTGCAAGCACGGCAGAGAAGAATGTTGCCAAGGAAGCAACAGGCAACTGGCTCTTCGATCCTGCAAGACAGGAAGGCGATACCTATGTTTCCGTATCCGATGACAAGAAGACGGTTACTATCTACTTCTTCATCGACAATATCCCCGGATGGGCATATTCTGCAAGATCTTCTCTTGCAACGGAGAAATACAACAAGTGGAAGGAAGACCTCAAGGCCAATTCTCCCGCTTATGTTGTCAATGCAGGCTGGGTCAAGACCTTCTCTTATTGATAACATACTATATATGTATTAACATTCACCGGCAGGGCTTCATGCTTTGCCGGTGATTTTTTCTTTAGGATCATTTTCGAAAAACACTTGACGTACTTGACAAATGGGTGTACCATCTAATACTGCGTCTTAATGGGTAGGGGTATTATGCCCAATCCGCTTGACGAAATGGCATTTTTATGGTAATTATAACGGCTTTCCGTTATACCTGAACTGCCGCGAATATGTACGGAACACAACGTTTTGTAAGAGAGGTGATTCGATAAATGGTTCATTCCATCAAACAGGGCAAGACAGAACGCCAGTCCTACTCCCAGATCAACGAAGTAATCGATGTTCCTAATCTCATTGAAATCCAGAGCAACTCATACCGTCGTTTCTTAGACGAGGGTATTCAGGAGGTTTTCGATGAGGTATCTCCGATTACGGATTCCCAGGGAATCTATGAGATCTATTTCCTTGAGAAGGTCTTTGATCCGGACTCCCCCATCAATCCTACGGATGCTGCCGACAGGAAGAGCTCTACCAAGACAGATACGAGCAATCTTTCCAAAGCTTATCTTATCGACCAGTGCAAGAAGAATGACAGCAACTATGCTGCTCCTCTCTTCGTAAAGATCCGTCTGCGCAACAAGGACGACGGCACGATCAAGGATGAGATGGCTTACATCACGGATTTCCCCATCATGACCGAGCACGGAACCTTCATCATCAACGGTGCCGAGCGTGTAGTTATTTCTCAGATCGTACGTTCACCGGGAGCTTACTACGGTACAGCAAGCGGCAAGTTCGGTCAGAAGCTCTACACGGGAGAACTGATCCCCTATAGAGGCGCCTGGTTCCTTATCGACGAGGATGAGAACAAGAGCGTCAGCATTCATGCAGATAAATCACACAAGATCTCTCTGTCCGTATTCCTGAGATGTTTGGGTCTCGAGAACGACGAGGATATCATCAACATGTTCGGTGACGAAGAGTGCATCAGAAACACTCTCGCAGAGGACAAGACAAAGAACCGCAAGGAAGCCCTTGAGGAATTCTTCAAGAAGGCACGCCCGGGTGATATCGCCAGCACGGAAGCAGCAGAGAAGTATCTCAACAATACATATCTCGATTCCAGAAGATACGATCTTGCAAGAGTAGGTATCTTCAAGGTTAACAAGAAGCTTTCCATCGCAGCCAGGATCGAAGGTCACAAGGCTGCCGAGGATATCACATCCGAAGACGGTGAAGTCATCGTTAAGAAGGGTACAGACATCACGAGAGAACTCGCTGAGGCAGTAGAAGAAGCAGGCATTACACAGTGCCTTATCTTCCCTATCAGCAGGACCGGTGATGAGATCAAGGTTGCCGAAGAGCCTCATAAGGTCATCGGTAACGGCAGAGTCGATCCCGACAGGTTCATCCGCGACAGCTTCCCCAAGAAGGACCTCAAGAACTTCGACATTACGAGAACGACAGTCAACGAGCGCGTCAGAGTTTCCGTCTTAAGAGAGATCATCGATCAGGTCAAGAGGAACGCAAAGAAGTCTGACATCGCAAAAGAGCTCGAGGCTGCCCTCGATGAGAGAAAGAGCGACCTCATGCCTCTCAACCTCTGCGTTGACGATTTCATGGCATTCGTTTCTTACTTCATCGGTCTGCACCACGGTGTAGGTTCCGTTGATAACATCGACCACCTTGGCAACAGAAGAGTAAGATCCGTAGGCGAGCTCCTTCAGAACCAGCTCCGTTCCGGTATGGGCCGTGTTGAGAAGAACATCAGAGAGAGACTTTCCCAGATCAATTCCGGTGAGCCTGACAAGGCATCCCCTCTGCAGCTCGTCAACACGAGACCTCTGTCTGCAGTATTCAGGGAATTCTTCGGTTCTTCACAGCTGTCCTCATTCTGTGACCAGACCAACCCCCTGGCAGAACTTACGAACAAGAGAAGACTTTCTGCATTGGGTCCCGGCGGTCTTACCAGAGACAGAGCTTCCCTTGAGGTTCGAGACATCAACCCGACCCACTACGGAAGAATGTGTCCCATCGAGACACCTGAAGGCCAGAACATCGGTCTTATCACATCCCTTGCAACATACGCAAGGATCAACAAGTACGGTTTTATCGAGACTCCTTACAGAAGGTTCGATAAAGAGAATAACGTCATCACGGATGAAGTCCGTTACATGACTGCTGATGAAGAGGATAACTACAATGTTGCACAGGCTAACGAGCCTCTCGATGACAAGGGTCACTTTGTCAACGACAAGATCGTCTGCCGTCACCTGGACCAGTTCCTTGAACTCCGTCCTTCACAGGTCGACTACATGGATGTTTCTCCTAAGCAGCTTGTATCCGTATCAACGAGCCTTATCCCCTTCCTGGGCAACGACGACGCTAACCGTGCCCTCATGGGCTCCAACATGCAGCGTCAGGCCGTACCTCTCATCAAGCCTGAAGCTCCTATCATCGGAACGGGTATGGAATTCCGTGCCGCAAAGGACTCCGGCGTCTGCGCAGTTGCAGAGCATGACGGTGTCGTAAGCTACGTTGCCGCTGATAAGGTTGAAGTTACGACCAAGGAAGGCAAGATCGATACATATCAGCTTTCCAAGTATCAGCGCTCCAACCAGAGCACATGCATCAACCAGCGCCCCATCGTTCATCTGGGCGACAAGGTCAAGGAAGGCGAAGTCCTTGCTGACGGTCCCGCTACGGACAACGGTGAGCTGGCTCTCGGACGCAACGTTCTCATCGGATTCACGACTTGGGAAGGTTATAACTACGAGGACGCCGTTCTCGTAAACGAGAGAATTGTAAGAGATGATGTTTATACATCCATCCATATCGAAGAACACGAGTGTGAAGCAAGACAAACCAAGCTGGGTGATGAGCTCATCACCAGAGAAGTTCCGAACGTAAGCGACGAAGCATTGTCCAAGCTTGATGATGACGGTGTCGTAATGGTCGGTTCCGAGGTCAAGGACGGCGACATCCTCGTAGGTAAGATATCTCCTAAGGGTGAGACGGAGCAGTCCGCAGAAGAGAAGCTCTACAAGGCTATCTTCGGTGAGAAGGCCAAGGAAGTAAAGGATACTTCCAAGAGAGTTCCTCACGGCGGCGGCGGTGTTGTTGTCGATGTCGTTAAGTCCGACAAGGAGACCAACCCCACTCTGGCATCCGGAGTCAAGAAGAGAGTAAGAGTATATATCGCACAGAAGAGAAAGCTCTCCGTAGGCGATAAGATGGCCGGCCGTCACGGTAACAAGGGTGTTGTCTCCAGGATCCTTCCTGAAGAGGATATGCCTTTCCTTCCCGACGGTACGACACTGGATATCGTTCTCAATCCTTTGGGCGTTCCTTCCCGTATGAACATCGGTCAGCTCCTTGAAGTCCACCTCGGACGCGCTGCCCGTGAACTCGGATGGAAGATCGCAACACCTGTTTTCGACGGTGCAAACGAGAAGGATATCGAAGAAGCATTCAAGCTTGCAGGCATCGACAGCGACGGTAAGACCGTTCTTTATGACGGCCGTACGGGCGAACCTTTCGAGAACCGCGTAACCGTAGGTGTCATGTACTACCTGAAGCTCCACCATCTGGTTGACGATAAGATGCACTCCAGATCCACGGGACCTTATTCACTCGTTACTCAGCAGCCTCTGGGCGGTAAGGCTCAGTTCGGCGGCCAGAGATTCGGTGAGATGGAAGTTTGGGCCCTCGAGGCATATGGTGCGGCTCATACCCTGCAGGAGATCCTGACAGTAAAGTCAGACGATATCGAAGGAAGATCCAAGACATACGATGCGATCGTCAGAGGACACAACGTACCGGATCCCGGAATCCCCGAATCATTCAACGTTCTTGTCAACGAGCTCAAGGCTTTGGCTCTTGACGTCAGGACATATGTTGACGACGAGGAGATCAACGTTGCCGAGACATCCACATCGTTCGAAGGCGTCAATGATGCAGACGAGAAGATGAGAAGATCCATCGACGGTGACGACTATGAACCCATCGATGCCGATGTTCCGTCCATAAGCGAAGAGAACCTGCTCGACAACGGTTATGTCGAAGCAAACGCCGACGGCAGCATCATGGAAGATCTTTCGGACAGCGATGTTCTCGATGAAGATTGACGGTTAATTGGTTTTGGAAGGAGTTTTAGAATATGAGTGATACAAAACGTCTTACAAGAATCAGTATAAAGCTTGCTTCTCCGGAGGAGATAAGGAAGTGGTCAAAGGGTGAGGTCAAGAAGCCCGAGACCATCAACTATCGTACCCAGAAGCCTGAAGCTGACGGTCTTTTCTGCGAAAAGATCTTCGGACCCACAAAGTCCTGGGAATGTAAGTGCGGAAAATACAAGAAGATCAGATTCAAGGGAATGATCTGCGACAAGTGCGGTGTTGAGGTTACAAAGAATACCGTCCGCCGTACGAGAATGGGTCACATCCAGCTCGCAACACCCGTATCCCACATCTGGTATTTCAAGGGTTCACCTTCCCGTATCGCAACGATGCTGGGAATCACCCCCAAGAACCTCGAGAAGGTTCTCTACTATGCAGCTTACCTCGTAATCAGCGTTGCTAATGACGAGGCTGAGGCATACTTAAGCGAGAACAACCTCAACAACGAGGTCAACAGCAAGGACAATGTCATCATCATCGATGAAATGACATACAGGGAAGCAGTAAGCAAGTTCGGCAAAGAGGCATTTGATGCAAGAATGGGCGCCGAGGCTGTAAAGATCCATCTCCAGAGGATCAACGTCGAGGAGATGATCGTAAAGCAGCGTGAGATCCGCGCTTCCGCAGGCAACAGCATTCAGAAGAAGGCTAAGGCTGCAAAGGTCCTTGAGGTCCTCGAAGCATTCATGACATCCGGCAACAAGCCCGAGTGGATGATCCTGGATGTACTCCCCGTACTTCCTCCGGAACTTCGTCCTATGGTTCCCCTGGACGGCGGCCGTTATGCTACATCCGATCTTAACGATCTTTACAGAAGAGTTATCAACAGAAATAACCGTCTGAGAAAGCTCCTTGATCTCGGATCTCCTGAGATCATCGTGCGCAACGAGAAGAGAATGCTCCAGGAAGCAGTTGACTCCCTTATCGAGAACGGTAAGAGAGGAAACCCGGTAAGAGGTTCAACGGCTGCAACATCCAACAGAGAGCTCAAGTCCCTTACTGACCTTCTCAAGGGTAAGCAGGGAAGATTCCGTCAGAACCTCCTCGGTAAGCGTGTTGACTATTCCGGCCGTTCGGTTATCATCGTCGGACCTGAGCTTAAGATGCACCAGTGCGGTCTCCCCAAGGAGATGGCTTTGGAGCTCTTTAAGCCCTTCGTAATCAAGAAGCTCGTAGAGCGCAACGAGAAACTCAACGTCAAGACGGCACGCCGTCAGGTTGACTCGAGAGTTCCCGAAGTCTGGGATATCCTCGAAGACATCGTTAAGGATCACCCCGTTCTCCTGAACCGTGCTCCTACGCTCCACAGACTTTCCATACAGGCATTCGAGCCCATCCTCGTAGAAGGACGCGCCATCAAGCTCCATCCTCTCGTATGTACGGCATTCAACGCCGACTTCGACGGTGACCAGATGGCTGTACATGTACCTCTTTCTGCAGAGGCTCAGGCAGAGGCAAGGTTCCTCATGATGTCCACCAACAACCTCCTGAAGCCTCAGGACGGTAAGCCTGTAACTGTTCCTTCACAGGATATGGTCCTCGGCTGCTACTATCTCACTCTGCTCACCGAAGGCGATAAGGGTGAGGGCAAGGTATTCTCCTCCATCGATGAAGCCATCATGGCTTACGATGAGCATGAGATCACACTGCACAGCAGGATCAAGATCCGTGTCAGCAAGGAAGTAAACGGCGAGCTCAAGACAGGTCTCGTAGAGTCCTCTCTCGGAAGATTCCTCTTCAATGAGGTAGTTCCCCAGGATCTGAATTATGTTGACAGGACCATTCCCGGCAACGAGCTCCTCCTCGAAGTTGACCAGCAGGTCGGCAAGAGCGAGCTTCAGAAGATCATCTCCCAGTGCATCGCCATTCACGGAACGGAGAGAACCACAAAGTTCCTCGATGCAGTTAAGAGCATGGGTTACAAATATTCCACTATCTCCGGTATCTCCATCGGTATCGAAGACATGATCATCCCTGACATCAAGGAGAAGCTGATCGCAGAAGCCGAGACCAAGGTTGACAAGATCAACATGGGTTACAACATGGGTGTTCTGCGTAATGTCGACAGACATAAGGAAGTCATCCGTGTATGGGAAGGAACGACCGATGAGATCACCAAGGCCCTCATGGCTAACCTCGATCCCACCAATCCTATCAGGATGATGGCTGATTCCGGTGCCCGTGGTAGCGCTAACCAGATCAAGCAGCTTGCCGGTATGAGAGGTCTCATGAACGATACATCCGGTAACATCATCGAGATCCCTATCAGATCCAATCTCCGTGAAGGAATGAACGTTCTCGAATTCTTCATCTCCTCCCACGGTGCAAGAAAGGCTCTTTCAGATACGGCTCTCAAGACGGCTGACTCCGGTTACCTCACAAGACGTCTCGTTGACGTTGCCCAGGAAGTCGTTATCTCCGAACCCGACTGCGGTACGGATGACTTCACATGGGTCAAGGAGATCGTTGACTATCAGAACAAGAAGAAGACGGTCATCAAGCCTCTCTATGACAGGATCTACGGCCGTTATGCAGCTGCCGACATCGCTAACTTCCAGACCGGCGAGATCATCGTCAAGAACGGTGAGTTGATCACTGCCCTCAAGGCTCAGGCTATCGATGCAAGCGTTAAGCTCGCTCAGAAGGAAGCCGAGGAGAAGAGAGAAGCTGTCAAGGACGGAATCAAGCTCAAGAAGGGCGAGACCGAGCAGGACAGGATCGCAAGAGCAGAGAAGGCTTTGGAAGAAGCAGAAGCAAAGGGCAAGATCCTTACCGTATCAGAGATCGAAAATCTCGGTAAGATCAAGATCAGATCAGTATTCGACTGCAGATCCCGTCACGGCGTCTGCGCTAAGTGCTACGGCATCAACCTTGCAACAGCAAGGCCTGTTGCAGCAGGCGAAGCAGTCGGCATCATGGCAGCCCAGTCCATCGGTGAGCCCGGTACACAGCTTACGATGCGTACCTTCCACTCCGGCGGTATCGCTTCCGGCGAAGATATCACACAGGGTCTCCCCAGAGTCGAAGAAATCTTCGAGGCAAGAAAGCCTAAGGGAGAAGCTACAATCTCCGAGATCGACGGTTACGTCAAGATCGAAGACGGTAACAAGGGCAATAAGATCATCAAGGTATACCCTGCATACGAGGAAGGCGTCGAGCACGAGCCTCTCCTTGATAAGAAGGGTAAGGTCGTTGACTGCCTGACATATGAGCTCAAGCTCCACGATACGATCACCGTTATCGAGGGCCAGTTCGTTGAAGCAGGCGACAAGCTTACATCCGGTCCTGTTAACCCCAACGATATCCTTAAGGTCAAGGATAAGAGGGGCGTTCAGAAGTATATCATCGAGGAAGTCTCCAAGGTTTATAAGCAGGGCGGTGGTGTTTCCATCAACGACAAGCATATCGAGATCATTACAAGACAGATCATGAGAAGAAGATCTATCGACGATCCGGGTGATACAGGCTTCATGACCAACACCACGGTTGACGATATGGACTTCAGCGCACGCAACGAGGAGTGCATCAAGGCAGGCAAGAAGCCCGCTACAGGCAACCTCAAGCTCATGGGTGTTACAAGAACTGCTCTCGCAACGGATTCCTTCCTGTCAGCCGCATCCTTCCAGGAGACATCAAAGGTTCTCACGGATGCTGCCATCAAGGGTAAGGTCGATCACCTGATCGGTCTTAAGGAGAATGTCATCATCGGAAGCCTCATCCCTGCAGGTACCGGTCTTGCCGTTCACAGGAACCTTTCTGCAGTCCCTGTTGTAAGATCCAATGCAGAGATCCTCACCGGACACAAGTACGGCGAAGAGGAGTCTGATGAGGCACTTTTCGAAAACGAGTATCTCGAGCAGATCGAGAGCGAGAATGCAAAGGCAGACGTTCTTGATGCCGAAGCAACTGCTAAGCAGCTTGCCAAGGAGTCCTCTAAGAAGTAACATCTTATGTCTTCTAATTGTAAAGCATATTGATGTGACAAGGGTTTATAATAGCGTCGGAGGTTTATCTCCGACGCTATTTTGCCTCAAAGGAAGCGGATTTATCTTTTCCGGGGTGCTATAATTAGCATGTCCGGACAAGAAAGGAAACTTATGGTCTTTAAGAAAAACAAGAAACAACATATCCTTGCGATCATAGTAGGATCGGCCGTAGCCGTTCCTCTGATCAGCCTTCCGATCGGTCTGAGATCAGGTTTGAGTCCTGCTCTGGCTGTAAGGCAGGCCTACACGAACCTGTTTGGTAATTACGAAGAGGACACCGGCGTCGAGATCGAGGATTGGGCTCTTGTCAATAATGAGGACGAAGCCTTTTCACCGGAGAACGTCGCCATCGACGGTGACAGCCAACCCGAAGACGTCGTGGCTGATTACAGTGATATCCCCAGGCATACTGTTTACCAGGTATACGATGAAGCTGACCTGCCGATCGAGCTTCTCGCACCCCAGTATTTTGCGGAAGATAATACCCAGTACTATATCAAGGCGAGGAATTCCATTCTTAAGGAAACTCCGGTCATGGATTCAACTACTCTGACCACATTGAGATTCGGTCAGGGTGTTACGAGGATCGGTATCGGTGATACCTGGTCCAAGGTCAAGACAGAAGACGGCAAGGAGGGATTCGTTCTCACGAACTCCATTACCGATGAGATGGTATGGACGGAAGTTGAAGATACCGTCTGGGTTGATACCGACAGCCTGATCGTAAGATCAGAACCTTCCACGGCCAGCGATATGGTCACGGTCGTAAATGATGAAGCCAGGCTCACCGTTATCGGTGTTGCAGATAAGTGGTACAAGGTCAGGACCAGAGACGGCAAGACCGGATATGTCTACAAATCCTATACCACGCATACGGCTCCGCCGACCCCCACACCTACTCCTGTCCCCATCAGAAGATCTTCCGGCGGCGGCAGTTCAAGCGGCGGCGGATCGAGCAATATCCGTAACGGCAGGACCTATACCATTACCGGAAGGAACGGTGAGAGCATCGTCAATATCGCAGCATCCATGCTGGGCGTAAGGTATGTTTTCGGTGGCGCTTCGAGCAGGGGTATCGACTGTTCAGGACTTACTCTTTACTGCTATAAGCAGTTGAATATCAATCTGCCGCACAGTGCCAATGCACAATGTAACGGATACGGTGTCCGTGTTGACAGGAGCAATGTCAGGTTAGGCGACATCATCTGTTATGAATACGGCGGATACTGCGGACATGTTGCCATCTACGCAGGCGGAGGCAAGGTAATACATGCCTCGAGATCAAGAGGCAGGGTCTGCTACGGCAACATGGACATGATGTCCATCCGAGCGATCAAGAGGATATTGAATTAGTATCCTGATCCTCTCCATCTTCGACTTGAACGAATACGCCCGTATGGGCGTATTTTTTATACTCTTCCGTTTCAACATTCAATTGGAGTCTCATGGAAGATAATCCTGCAACTGCTGCAAGGAGCAATATGATGGTGACGGCAGCGACCGTAAAGCGGTAAGACCAGCTGAAGGTCATATGCTTAAGATCCGTCTTAGCGGCCTTTTTCTTTAATTCTCCCGCTTTAATGCCAAAATCCCTGAGGCCGATGACGGCTGCCGGGATCAGAGAGATAAAGTAAGGATAAGCGTAAGGGGATTTTGCTTCCCAGAATGTGTGAAAGATGAATCCGCCCAGGAAGATGAGAGGGAAAATAAGACCGTCCGCGAACAGATCGTCCTTCCGTTTGCAGTTGATCCAAAGGAACAGGGCGACGCCGGTCCATACGAGAAGCTGGTAAGGTTCATATACGAAGCTTTGAACATATGTTGAAACACGTCCCGTTAATGCGTGCATGAAGGAAGAATTGGAGGGACCTTCTTCCATGACCTGTATGCTCCGGTTAGCGCGGTAGGTCGGGTCAGACCATTGATGAACCTGTTTGCGGGTCATGAAATTCAGCATATATGCGGGATCTGAAAGGAAAGTCTCGACACGTTCTTTATAGATCTTCGTTGAAAGCTCACCCTGAGCTTTTTTATCCCCGTCGAGTTCGACAAAGGAGAAAGCATTGAAACCGTTATATCCGCCCGCAAAGTTCTGTGTGTCTTCAGAAGCCCCCATGGCAAGATATGACATATAATTCGTACCCCTTGTCTTATAACCCGATATGTTGCAAAGGATCTGTCCCGGTATCAGGGAAGATGCTGCCATGACGGCTATGAGACATGCTGTGGGGATCATCTTCAGGTATCTTCCCGAAGAAAGGCATCTGAATATGAGCCATATGATGAGAGCCGCTATCATTACGAAACTGTTCTGTTTGAAAAGACAGGCAAGACCTGCGAAGATAACTGCCAGAGATCCTTTTATGATGCATTCTTTCCTGCCTGAGGAGTTTACGAAGTCAAGAAGGAAACGGATCGTCAGCATGCAGAAAGCGAGACCTTCTATGTTCCCGTAGACAATGAGAATATAGAGGAAGAGAGGAAGATAGATAAGTCCCAAAAAGAGGATCAAAAGCTGGCCCGTTCCGCCGAGACCGAGTCTTTTTCCTATTGCGGACAGTTCTTCGTAGAGGAGCACGAGGAAGATGAGATTGATCACCATTATGACTGTCTCAAGATTATTGCCTGCGACAAGACTGAGAAGATAGTAGAAGATGACCAGTCCGTTGAGATGGGGATAGATGTCAAGATATCCCAGATGCATGAAAGAGGAATGATCTCCGCTATGCAGGCCTTCCACGGCTTCAAGGATGGATCTCGAGTCATAGACCTGCCTGTAATCTGAAATGAAGATAAGGATGATCCCGAAAACAAAGATCAAAGAGAGGATCAGGGCCTTAAAGATAAAAAGATTCCTCGGAATGTTCAGGTAATCCCTTATCTTTTTGACGAATCCCGTTTTGGGCAGGGCATAAAAAAGAAATAAGCCTGCTGCCAGGTAGAGGATGTTGACGATAAAAAGATCCTTGCAATAGAAATTGAATTCCAGTTCATCACAAAGGACCCTTGAGGTGGTGAAGATGTTCAGCACCAGAACATAGACGGCTGCAGCAAAACTTAAGCAGACGATTATGTTGACATAAAAAGATCTGGAAAAACTCTTTAACTGTCCGACGGGTTTAATCGTCATTGATCTTAACTCCTTTGCTCTTGGACATGTTCTTTAAGATCCAGTCGCGGTCCCAGAGTTCAATGCCCGTTTTCTCTGCCGTATCAATGGCTGCCTGTGAGAAGTAGTTATTCGTGATCACGGCTGCCTTGTCACATTCGTACATCATCATGCCGGTATATACTTCCTGGACGGCCTTGTTAGGAACTTTGCATTCCATTCTCTTGCACTGAACGGCATATGTCTCCCCGTCTTTGCGGCAGAGAATGTCCACTCCGTTGTCTCTGGATCCGGATGTGACTTCTACATGTGAGAAGCCCGTATATCTTAAGAATTCACCGCACCAGATCTCAAACTGCCTGCCGTCCATCTTGTCGACGCCTTCGATGAAGGACATGCGGAAGATCTTGAGCCTTCGCCTTACGATGAGGACAGCTATCAGCAGGAATAAAGCCGATATGAGCAAGATCAAAGTGATCTTATATGTCGCGGGGATCGTCTGTTCTGAAGGAACGGAGATCGTCTTGCTGTCTTTGGCCTTACCGAAGATCTTTAAGAATTCATCGAGCATGACGGTATCAGCTCCTTTGCCGGAATCGTCTTTCCATACGTCGCCGTGGGATCTTCCCTTTACTTCGTAGAAAGTGATCTTTTCGGACGGGAGGTCTTTTTTCTTCCATATGTCTATTCCGGCAGATGCGGGAACTCTCTTGTCGGCATCGGAGAAGACTGCCATGATCTTGGCATCTGAATTTTCAAAGCCTCTTATCGAAGTGGAGTAGACTGTGTCACCGAAAAGAAGATATTCGTAAAATGCGATCAGGGGCTTTTGAGGCTGTATCAGGGGTCCCGCATAGGGAGCTGCAAGAGCCGCTATGTAGTCCGGGGAACTGTTGAAGCCCGCGATGCAAAGAACGGCCTTGACTTCGGGGTGGGAGTTTAAGACAGAGCATGCAGAGAAGGCTCCTGCCGAATGACCGGCCGTTGCCAGAGGGTAATCCTCACCCGTTATGTTGTCCTGAACAAAATCTATGGCCTTATCCATGTCAAGGGTCCCCTGGGGGAAGCCTTTTACCGATGAACCCTCGCTCTGGGCAGTTCCTGTCGCATCGTATGCGAAGACAAGATAATCCTTATCGACGATGTGATCATATATCGTTACATATGCTGCCTGACCGGACCCGAGGCCGTGGGCGAATACCACGATCCCCTTATAATGTTCAGGCAGGCTTTCCGCTTTTTCGCCTTCATATTCAGATCCGTAGTAGAGATATCCTGCCAGGTTCTGACCGTAGTTTCCCTTGAAATCCATCCTGACGGATGACAGTCCTTCAAAGTCAGAGGCAGTATATAAGATCTCGTCATCCGGGTCATATCTCTTGCCGAACATGAACTGATAGAAGCAGATCCCTCCGATGAAAGGGACGACTATAAGAGCCAGGATGAGGATCAGGATCACCCTGAAGATTATCTTCTTTATGCTGACCTTTTTATGCGATCTTCTCTTTTTCACGGACTGTTCTTACACCCCTCAGGAATAGCCAACTGCTGCTTTCATGTGCTATTATAATATTATATGGTGCATTTTTGATCTTTTGTTTTTCGCGAAAGGAGGCTTGTTACCATGAAAAAGATCTGTTTAAGAACGATCGCTGCCTCTGTCGTGTGCCTTGCGGTCCTGTCCGGGACCGTAACGGTTGTTCCCTGTAAGAATGAAGTATCTGCCGCATCCGGTGAAGTGATCCAACTCGATGAAGGAGATCTTACCAAAGATGCTTCTATTGCCATCCAGGATGCTTTAGACAGGGCACATAAAGAGGCAAGCGAAGAAAATCCATTTACGGTCAGACTGCCGCAGGGCAAGAGTTACGATCTTTACTGTGCTCTCAAGATATTCAGCAATACGACATTAGACCTCAACGGGTCCACACTTGTCATGAAGCCTGACGGAAACAGTTTTAACATGATCCATATCGGGTCATACGATTCAGACACGGCAGGCGTTACGGGTTACAACGGCTATGAGAACATTAAGATCATGAACGGAACCCTTGACGGCGACGGCAATTCATCCACGCTCCTTAAAGGCGCGCACGCAACGAACATCACCATCGAGAACATGACGATCAAGCACACAGTGAGCACCCATCTTTCCGAATTTGCCGCGGTCGACGGTCTCACAGTCAAGAAGTGCAAGTTCTCGGACATGAAGCTTTCGGGCAATAAGGAGACCTTCTATGAAGCGATCCAGCTCGATATCCTCGTACCTTCGCATTTCGGCAATTACCGTGTGGAAGCACTCCCTGTAAAGAACGTTAAGGTAACGGGATGCACCTTTACGAACGTTCCGAGAGCAGTCGGAAGCCACACTGCGATCCTGAATGCCCCCATGACCAACATCACGATCGAAAACAATACCATCAAGGATTGCATCAGCGCGGGAATCCAGATCTGCAACTGGAAGAACGTAACGATCTCGGGAAACAAGATCACGAACTGCCCGCGCGGCATCGCGGTGTTCTCGGTCAACTGCACCGGCGGTGAAAATTCATCCGCCAACGGAACATATAAGGCATCCTTCTTGAGCAATGCCGGAAATACCACATCTTCCATATCCGATTCCTACAAGGCTCCGGGTGACATGAAGATCCTAATAAGCAATAACACCATAAGCCTTAACAATAAGGACGATTACAGCGGTTATCTGCATTGTGGCATCCAGATCAACGGAACGGACTATACTCAGGTCAAGACGATGGGAGATAAATCCGGTGATATCCCGACAGGCAAATACTATGTTAAGGGAGTCACGGTAAAGCATAACATCATCGATTCGACCGGATACGGGATCAGATGCGTCTATGCAACGGATGTCAGCGTAAGCGATAACAGGGTCGATCTTGGAGGAGCCAAGCCCAAGAGTTCGGATCCCGACTTCTACGGCATCTCAACGTCCAAGAGCGCATCGAACATCTCGATAGTATCGAATGATGTATCCAATACTCCTTCAAGCGGCATCTTCGTCAACGGCATGGCTACGGGCGTGGATATCAAGGATAACATCGTGAGCCTTGCAGGAGACGCGGGTATCAAGGTTACGGAGAACAAGACGGTATGCAATGCGGTAACAGGCAATACGATTGTTGCAGCAAAAGGAAATTTCCCCATCTTCGTATCCAACAAAGGTTATGCCAAGACCATAGAAGATAACCTCATCAACTGTCCCAAGGACAGCAAGAACGCAGTAAAGGTCGATTCTTCTTCCAAGTGCGACAGCAAGAAGAACAATACTGTAAGGAAGTTTAAGGACGTTACCCAGACATCCGATTTCTGGTTTGTTCCCACTTACTGGGGTGCTGCCAAGGGAGTCGTAAAAGGCTATAACAACGAGACCGAGTTCCGTCCCGCCACCGTATGCACCAGAGCACAGATGGTAACCTTCATGTGGCGTCTGGAAGGATGTCCCGAGCCTTCTGCCAATACATGTAAATTCACCGATGTCAGGAAGAGCGACTATTTCTACAAGGCCGTTATCTGGGGCAATGAGAACGGTATCGTCGAAGGATATAAGAACGGCACTTTCGGACC
>JAIKVV010000083.1 GCA_024685385.1 Saccharofermentans sp.
CTCTTACCAGCCTCTGTAATACTTCAGGAGGAATGTTACCATCTGCCTTCTCAAGCACTTGCCCTGGGGCTTGAATGTTCCGTCTGAATATCCTGCGACGATGCCCTTCTCGGATGCCCAGACAACGGGCTCGTAGTAGTATGCATCCTTCTCCACGTCAGAGAATTTGCACTTGTCTGACTTGGGAGTGGGCTTGCCTGAAAGTCTCCAGAGGAAGGTGACGGTCTGGGCTCTGGTGCAGACATTCTGGGGCTTGAAAAGACCGCCGGAATAGCCTGTGGTGATGCCTTTTTCGACTGCCCAGATAACGGGCTTATAGAAGTAATCGCTGCTCTTGACATCAGAGAACGTGCACTTGTCGGACTTAGGTTCCGGTGTGCCCATAAGTCTCCAGATGAAGGTCAGCATCTGGGCTCTTGTGCATTCGTTGGCGGGCTTGAACTTGGTCTGCTTGTCGTAGCCTTTTACAACGCCCATCCTGGTAAGTTCGTTGGTGGGAATAAACCAGAAATCCTTCTCGTTCGTAACGTCCTTATAGAGGACAGTGATCTTGCATGCAGCCTTCTTGCCGCCTGCAGATGCGAAGACGGTTACGGTTCCTGCCATCTTGGTCGTTACCTTGCCTGATGAAGATACCGTTGCGATGGATTCGTCGGATGACTTCCAGAAAACCTTGCCGGATATATCCTTAAGTGTTGCCTTGAGGGTCATGGTGTTGCCGCATACGAGCTGAGCATTTGACTTATCGAGTTTAACGGAACCTTTGGTGCCGTCATCTACTGTCATGCTGGCTTCGTACTTAAGACATTCGTAGACATAGTCTTCGCTTGTCTCATATTCGTATTCGTACTTGATGATATCCTCATCGATCCTTCCCTTTTCGACCGAGATCTCTCCTTCCTTAAGCACATGCTTGATTCCGCTGCAGTTCTTTACGTCTACCTTGCTGATCTTTGTTCCCTGGACCTCAAGAACTTCAAGTCCTACCTGCTTGCTGACATCAAGTTTTGATATCGGGTTATAGGCGCAGACAAGGATCCTCAGTCTCGGGTTCTTGGAAAGGTCAAGGCTTGAGATATTATTGCCTTCACAATCGAGTGCCCTTAACTGTGTGTTATTGGCAATATTGATCTTTTTGAAATTATTGTTAGCTATGTAGAGGCTGTCGAGCTTCTTGTTCTTGCTGACATCGATCGTCGTTAAGTTATTGGACGAAATGTTCAGCGTTTCAAGTTTTGTATTCTTGCTAACATCGATTTCCTTTAACTTATTGCTCCCAATCCCAAGATTAATAAGATTGGTATTCTTGGAAACATCTATGCTGCCAAGCTGGTTTTCCGAGAGCCAAAGATTTTGCAGAGCCTTATTGGTCGAAAGATCGACCTTCTGGATCTTATTGCCCATTAAACCTAAGGTTTTCAGCTTATCAAGACCCTTCAGATTAATATCCGTGATAAGGTTCCCGTCAGCATATACGAATTCAAGAGCAGTATTTTTGCTAAGATCCAATTTCTTGATTTTATTATTAGTGCAGATCAGGTATTCAAGCGCAGTGTTCTTTGACAGATCGAGGCTGGTGATGGCGGCCTCGGAACAATAAAAATTTACGAGTTCCTTATTATTTGACAGATTGATGGTTGAGATCTTCGTATTACAGATATTCAGATCCTTCAATTCTTTGCATTTTGAAACATCCAACTCTTTGATCTCATTGCCGTAAACTGTCAGTATCTGAAGCTTGGTATTTTTTGTTACATCCAATTCGGTAAGTTTATTGGAGTAGATACTCAGGTCGTTGAGTTCGGTATTATGGCTCAGATCCACCTTTGATATCTGATTCTCACCGACCCAGAGAGACTCAAGTTTCGTGAAAAATTCGACGCCTTTTATGGTCTTAACGTCTTTGTCCGAGCAGTAGATGTATTTGATATTATCAATCTCGGCGGGAGTGAGTTTGCCGTCTTGATCGGAATCGTAACTTTTTTTGACTTCCTCCCTGAAAACGGGATCAGGGAAATTGGTCTTATCGATCACTATTTCCCCGTCGGCCAGAACAACCTTGAAAGGTACGGCGGTCAGGATCAGTGCAGCAAGAGCTGCGGCCAAAGCAAGGTATAAACCTTTCCTTCTCATCGAAAAGAGATGTCTCATAATAGTACCTCCTCGGAAGCAATGCTCCTTAAAGTATAACACCTCGGGAAGGTCAGTTCTATATAGTTATCCTTGGGATCAAAGGGGCTTTTTTACGGTTATGACCGCGAAAACGCTTATGCCCTCGCCTCTTCCGGGGCCCGTGAGGCGTTCGCCCGTCGTTGCGGTGATGCCGACGGATGTCTCGGGAAGCGCCAGGAGCTTGGCTATGCTGCTCCTTATGGCAGGGATGTGAGGCTTTAATTTTGGAACAAGACACTCCACTGAAACGGAGACATGGCATATCGTGCTGTCACCCATATGGGAAAGCGCTTCAGCCAGGTATACCCTGCTGTCCGTGATGCCTTGTTCGAGGCAGAGTTTGTCGGCGGAATATCCCAAAACATTGACTGTGGTAAAGCCTGATATTGCATTGGTCAGGGCATGAAGGATGACATCGCCGTCGCTGTTTGCAGCAAGCTTGCGGTTGTTGGGGATCTCAATGCCGCCTAACATTATCTTGTTTTCGATGTCTATCTCGTGTTCGAATCTGTGTGAATCCTGTCCGATCGCAGATATGTATGCGTATTCCATTCGAAGCCTCCGGTCCGTTTCTTTCTCTTATACAAGTTTACCCGTGTCGGGTGCATAACCGCAAGATGTTATCCAGTCCACAACATCGTTCATGTCCCAGTAACTTCTTTCGCTGCTCTCAAAGACCGACTTAAGAGTTCCGTTTTCGAGCAGGACGAATTCAGGGAGCCCCACGATCTCATATCTTCCCGCGATGTCCTTGTGTGAGAGGGCATCTACCGATATCGTGAGGACTCTTCCTGACAATGTCTGGGCCAGGTCTTCCGCGCCCGCGGTCATGCCTCCGGTATCGGACATCTGGGAACTGTAAAAATATATGAGCACGGGAAAGTCCTTCTGCTGCAAAAGAGCGGGAAGATCTTTTATCTCCCGGTACTGTATGCCGTAGAACTGATCGCCGTTCTCATCAACATCACCTTCCACCGCTTCATAAACGAAAGCAGCTTCGTCGCCCGTATAACAATAATCTCCCAGATACTGCATCACGGCCTCATTGAAAGACAAAGCTTTCGTTTCCTCCGAAGGCTTTACGGATGAGCCTTGGCATGATGCAAAGATCAAGGCCGTAAGGAGGAGATATGTGATGATCGTGATTTTCCGGGAGAAGATCTTTTTCATAAGAGTCCTGCTACCGTATCGACTGCATCTTTCAGAGCTTCGACTTCGCATTCTTCTGCCTTGCCCGAATCGACTTTTGCCGTGACTTCGGGATCCAAGGGGATCGATGCCAAAACGGGAACTCCGATCTCGGATGCCGATCTTGCGACCTGTGTTCCGTCGCCGAAAAGGCTTATTATCCTGCCGCAGTCAGGGCACTTCACATAGGACATGTTTTCGACCATGCCGAGGATCTTTACGTTCATCATGGAAGCCATGATGCGGGCCTTGCTTACGATCATGGCTGCAAGATCCTGACCCGTAGCAACGAGGATGAAGCCGTCAAGGGGAATGGTCTGAAAGACCGTGAGGGGCACGTCGGATGTGCCGGGAGGCATGTCGATCAGGAGGACATCGAGTGTTCCCCAGTTGACTTCAGACCAGAACTGGCCGATGATGCCGGAAAGAACGGGACCTCTCCAGACGACGGGCTGATTGGGGTCTGCCATGAGGAGATTGACGCTGACGATCTTGATGCCGAGCTTTGTCGTCTCGGGTTCGATCAATGTTCCGTCGATCGAAGTCAGCATGCCCTTGAGGCCGAATGCCTGAGGGATCGAAGGACCCGTGATGTCCGCATCGAGGATACCTACCTTAAGGCCTTTCTTTGCGAGCGCGACCGCAAGGTTGGCAGTTACGAAAGACTTGCCGACTCCGCCTTTGCCTGAGCCTACGCCGATGACTTTCCTGATCTCGGATCCGTCCGCAAGCTTTGCCTTCTCGGGAGCGCGCGGGGGATGGGGCGGTGTGTGACTTGGCTTATGAGGTATCTCAGTAATGTCTGACATTTTTATATTTCCTTCTTTCTTAGAATTCTTTTAGTTCTGCTTTTCCGTCTTCGATGATTATGTAGGACGGCTTTGTGCCGTTCTTGGGGATCGAAGGAGATCCCGGATTCATATAGCGGATGTCTCCGATCATCTCATCGGCCGTGACATGTGTATGACCGCATAAGAGTATATCACCCTTCTTGAGAAATGTCGGGACATTATCGGGGCCCATGTGATGGCCGTGGGTCGCAAAGATCATGACGCCTTTTGATTCCAGCCAGAGGTATTCAGCCATTATCGGGAATTCAAGCACCATCTGGTCGACTTCGGCATCACAGTTTCCTCTTACCGCAAGGATATTATCCTTCTCGGTATTTAATATCTTTATGACTTCCTTGGGAGCATAGTCTTCCGGTATGTCATTGCGGGGACCGTGATA
>JAIKVV010000017.1 GCA_024685385.1 Saccharofermentans sp.
TCAGCATAATGAACACCCAAAGATCCGCATACGTGACCGCCTGCAGAAAAGCCCGTTACAATGATCTTGGCAGGATCACAATGAAAGCGACCGGCATTCTTTCTGACGTAGCGGACGGCGCGCGATAAGTCTTCCATGGGCTGATGCAAAAGAGGCACAGCAAATGTGATGTCAGTCGTATATGTAAGGACTGCGCAGTTCATGCCGCGCTCGTAGAATTCTTTGGCTACAACTTCACCTTCGGGAGGAACCACCATACAGTAGCCACCGCCCGGAACAACGATCATGAAGGGACGGATCTCATCATCTTCATGAAGATAGAAAGTCAGATTGGGAATGAAGCCGTATGCTGCTTCATATGTATATTCTTTATCCTGCCAGATCTTTTCTCTCATATCTTTTACCTTTGTACTCTGCCTGATCCGTCGCCTGCCATGAGCGTCTCGACTTCCTTCACCGTTACGCGGTTGAAGTCACCCGGGATCGTATGCTTAAGGCAGCTTGCTGCAACTGCAAAATCCAATGCTTTCTCATCGGAATCATATGTGTTTAGACCGTAGATCAGGCCTGCCGCGAACGAATCGCCGCCGCCCACTCTGTCAACGATATCAGTTATGTCATAACGGCGGGTAACATAGAAAGTCTCGCCGTCGTTGATGCAGGCGCGCCAGCCGTTATGGTCTGCGCTGATGCTCTCTCTCAAAGTGACTGCAACGATCTTGGCATTGGGATATTGTTCCATAACTTTGCCGGTCAGTTCCATATATTTATCGTCATCTATATTTCCTGAAGTCACATCAACATCAACAGTGATACCCAAAGACTTCTGGCAGTCTTCTTCATTAGCGATTATGACATCAGTGAGAGCTGCGATCTTTGTCATCACTTCTTTTGCTTCCACGCCGTATTTCCAGAGGTTCTTGCGGTAGTTGAGATCAACGGAGACAGTGATGCCGCGAAGGTTGGCTTCGGTCACTGCCGCGAGCGCAACATCTGCAGCATTCTGAGAGAGCGCGGGAGTAATCCCCGTGATATGGAGCCATGTCGTATCTTCAAAGATCTTATCCCAGTCGTAGCTGTCAACATCTGCAATAGATACAGAAGAACCTTCCCTGTCGTAAACGACTTTGCTGGGCCTTTGGCAGGCGCCGGTCTCAAGATAGTAGATGCCTAATCTTCCGGGACCTCTCATTATGTTATCCGTGCCTACGCCGAAAGACTTTAGCTGTCTTACGCATTCGTCCGCGATCGCATTATCGGGAAGGAAAGTTACGAAGTCAGACTTGATCCCGTAATTTGCAAGGGATACTGCAACATTTGCTTCTCCTCCCCCGAAAGTCGCTTCAAAGCCGGGGCTCTGTAAGAACCTCTCATTGCCGTAAGACTTAAGCCTTAACATTATCTCTCCAAGACAAGTTACTTTCATAAAGATATCTCCTCCCTGACTATTCTTACGGCCTCATAAGACCTCTTCGTTATCTCATCAAAATCGTGAGATGCGATGAGCTTTGCAGGGCAAAGCCAGCTGCCTCCTACTGCCGCGATATAAGGTTCATTAACATATTCAGCAAGATTATCCTGATTGATGCCTCCCGTGGGAAGGAACTTCACCATGCGGAATACCGATGCCAATTCCTTTACGGCCTTCCTGCCGCCGTAGACCGAAGCCGGGAAGAACTTAACGACAGTCAGGCCCTTGTTGACTGCTGCAGTTATCTCCGTGGGCGTTACGCAGCCCGGAACAACGGGGATATCTTCGCCTATGCAATAATCCACTACTTCCGCACAAAAGCCCGGAGATACAATAAAGGACGCACCTGCAGCAACTGCGTCGCGCGCATTATCAAGACTAAGCACTGTCCCTGCGCCGACTGTCATCTCGGGAACATTCTCTTTGACCTGCCTGATCGCATCAAGCGCGCAGGAAGTCCTCATCGTTATCTCCATGAAAGAGATGCCGCCTGCAAGAAGCGCCCTTGCACAAGGAATCGCATCCGCTGCATCTTCTATAACTACTACAGGCACTATCTTGGCCTGACTGACCTTTTCGAAAAAATCCATCATTCGACTCCGTTCCTTCTAAAATGCGTAACTAACATTCTACCACTTTTCGATTTGATTTAATATCCGTCATGTAGTATTTTTAACATAAGAAAAAGAAGACGAGGTCTTGATATGAAACCCTTTATAACAGACGATTTCCTGCTTGGATCCGATAAGGCAAAAAAACTCTATAACGACTATGCCAAAGACCTTCCCATAATCGATTACCACTGCCACTTATCCCCCAAGGAGATAGCAGAAGACATAAGATTCGATAACATCGCCGACATCTGGCTTTCGCACGACCACTACAAGTGGAGACTTATGAGAGCTGCAGGCGTCGATGAGGAATTCATAACAGGCAATGCTCCCGCCAAGGACAAGTTCATGGCATGGGCCAAAGTAATAGGCATGGCATGGGGGAATCCTCTTTACCACTGGACCTCTCTGGAGCTTGCAAGATATTTCGGTATATATGAAGCCTTGAATGAATATAATGCCGAAGAAGTCTGGAATAAGACAAATGAGATCTTATCCGAAGGCAGCATGACCGCAACTTATTTCCTTAAGAACTCCAATGTCGAACTGCTTTGCACGACGGACGATCCCATTGACGATCTTAGATACCACAAGAAGATCAAGGATGAGAATATCACAAGCACGAAAGTGTTCCCTACATTCCGCCCGGATAAGGCTGTCGAGATCTACGATCCTTCTTTCGTTGATTATATCGAAAAGTTATCTTCCGCAAGCGGCATAGAGATAAAGGAACTGGAAGATCTTGAAGCAGCTTTATCTCAGAGAATAGAACATTTTAAGGATACGGGATGCAGGCTCGCAGACCACGGCATGGAGAAGATCCCATTCATCATAATGCAAAAAGATCAGCTCAGACTGATCTTCAGAAAGAGGCTTGCAGGCGGATTCATAAGCGAATCAGATGCGGAAGCATATAAGACCCATATCCTCTTATTCCTTGCAAAAAAATATGCAGAGATCAACTGGACCATGCAGCTTCATTTCGGTTGCAGGAGAGACAATAACAGAAGGTTGTTTGAAGGGATCGGTAAGGACATAGGCTGCGATACTATTGCAGGATCAACAGACTTCGTAACGCCTCTTGCCAAATTCATGAGCGCGCTCGATAAGAGCAATGCATTACCGAAGATGATCATCTACAGTCTGGATCCCGTATGCAACAGCCAGATCGATACACTCATCGGCTGCTTCCAGCAGGGACCCGACGTCTTGAAGATCCAGCACGGATCCGCCTGGTGGTTTAATGACAACATAGAAGGCATGAAAGATCAGATGAAGAATCTTGCCCTGCAGAGCTACTTCCCGGGCTTCATCGGAATGCTCACGGATTCAAGGAGTTTCATGTCCTACCCGAGACATGAATATTTCAGAAGGATCATCTGCAACATGATCGCAGATTCAGTCAACAAGGGCCTCTTCCCTGACGACGATAAGATCTTGGGCGAGATAATCAGAAATGTCTGCCACGACAACGCGGCGAAGTATTTCGGCTGACAGATAGTCTATTTATATGTAAACCAGAAAGATAATTTCTTGGTCCCGTCCGGATATAGCCAGACCAGATAATACCTTTCCGTGACCCGGTCTGCCATCTCCCTTGCATCGGGAGTTAAATCATCAGGCGAAGCAAAGGGCAGTCCGCTGTCTATGGAATATATATCAATGCCCTCACCGTAAAAATCAAAATCATCAACATAATCTTCCGATTCCAAAGCCTTATTTACTGCTTCCTGATATTTATCAGGGATCTTATCAGCAGAGACACACTCGACATTTATACGATTAATCTTACCTTCATTGGTATTCTCGTAATAGTAGATCTTATATCTGACACAATAATCCTTAAGATCGGGAAGCAATGCCATACATGAATATTGCTCCTTCTCTTCTTCCGACATCTCTCCATGCAAAACCCCGTCAGTAGATAATATGTATTTGGTCAAACCGATATATACATACACGATGAAAGAAATTGCCGAGATCGCCAGAATGGTCAGGATCAATATCTTCGTCTTTCTTTTCATTATCTTCTCACTCCGCCCTGTCTTTCTTGAGGAAATCTTAACACATGTTTTTCCGTTCTTCAACAATTATTTATTGTTTTACGATAAATTCACAGAGAGAAAGAAGCATATGAACTGATCAGCATTTCATAAAGATATCATCCTGCTGCAAGGAATCTTCGGGGCAGTTTCAGTCCCTGAATCCGTAAAAAGAAGAAGGCTCGGTAAGTCCTATATCTATCTTCCGGAATACAATCCCGGCATCAAGATGGATAAGCTTAAGCTTGTGCTTTCCTGCCTTAAGATCCATATCGAAAACAGTTCTTCTGGAGTTATCGAGAACTGCCTTGCACCAGTCCTTATCAGATCCGTAGCCTGCCATATATCCTGAAGGCAATGTATCCAAGATAAGAGGATCTGATCCGTCAACGCTTACAGCAAATCTTAAGCCTTTGCCTTTGAAAGGATTATTGGAAGGCGCAGTACATACAGCTATCTTGTAATTGCCGTCAGATGCAAGATCAAGATCATATTCCAGCCATGGCGCAGAAGACGCATCTTCGTAATCCTTGCAAAGAGGATAAAGTTTTACCGATACGCCGCTCTTGCCATAGTCATCTATAATCTGCCAGGAAGATCCGTCAACGGAAGAACTGTCAGTAAACTTATCGGCAGCAATCGCAATGCCGGAGGACGGATGAGACAGGCTCTTCAAGTACTCTTTGACAGAGACAGAAGGAGCTTTTGCCTCAGCAATATAAGATGTCTCGGGATAAGCCGAATCTTCGTCGTTCCAGTGCTTGAAGTCAACATGCTTGGAACTCATCATGCCGCGCCATTTGCCGCCCGACATCTCTTCGTTATAGAGCCTTATAAGTTCCTTATCCAGTTCGATGCATTGATCGATCTCATCCTTGATCAGATTTGCTGCGGCATTGCCATTTGCATAAGCGATATCGTATGCGCCCTTAAGTATCATCATCTTCCTTAAGTTGGCTGATGCCTTGGCAGGAAATTCAACGAGACCATAATATCTGTCCTTATATTCAGCGGGGATCAAAGACGCAAGAGAATCTGCTGCAGCATATAATCCTTCTGATCTTTCAAGTTCTCTCAATGCTTCTTCATCTTCATTGAATGAGAAGGTATCAGGATGCGTTGCTTCAGGCCTTCTGTCCCCGTTAAATCTTGTATAAGAATCAAGAACGGAAGTTATCTTATCGATAAGATCCTCATCACATGAAGGGAACTGTTCAGCTGCCCAGGAGCGCATATAATCATATGTGATATTCGGAACTTTATAACGGTCCATATCATATGCAAGATCCATGAAATAAGAAAGCGGCATTTCGACCGGACGGAGGTCTCCGACATTAACTATCCAGAGCCTTCTGATGCCGTATTCATAAGCAGTCGTAAGCTGCTCCCAGATCTTTGTAACGGGAGTCGAATTTACCCATTCATAAGAGATCGGATCTCCGTGGTAATCCAGGTGATAGTAGATGCCCCAGCCTGCCTTGCGGGAGCGCGTTTCAGGATCCGGAACGGATCTTAAGTTGCCGAAATTATCATCAGATAACAAGAGCAATGTATCGTCTAATTCAGACCAGTTACAAAGGCCTTCGGTATCTTTATCTCCATAGTAGTAATCTTCGACTTCCTTATAGAGAGCCAATACTTTCGGAGCATCTGCAAGGCCGTTATCCGCGAGGATCTTTTTCTGATCGGTTATCGCTTTTTTGAGAAGATCAACATTATCTTTCATTGTTGCATCTTCGCCAAGAAGAAGGCTGTCTCTTTCGCCCCTCATGCCGATCGTGATGAGAGCTTTATGGTCTTTATTTCTCTTGACTCCGTCTTCCCAGAACTTATAAATTCCGCGGGCATTCGTGTAATAACTCCAGTCCTTACCGTAACCAACTTCATTGCTGCCGGTCATGAGATAAGAAAATTCTTCGCCTGCGCGGAAGAGAGGCTCATGGTGGGATGTTCCCATCGTGATGCCAAGGTCCGTTGCAAGATCAGCCGATGCTTCAGGATAGGATCTTCCGTCTTCAGAGAAGACTTCTGCCCACATGGCAGGCCATAAGAAATTGCCCTTAAGACGCAGCAGAAGATCGAATACTTTGGCATAGAAATGTTCATCAAATCTTCCGAAAGTATTGGATACCCAGGAGCCCAATGAAGGCCATTCATCGTTAAGGAAAAAGCCCCTGTATTCGACCGAAGGCTCGCGCGATATATAGTCCAGATCAGATATACATATATCTATCTCTTCTTTCTTCTCAGGAACAACGTCAGCCCAGTAATGCCAGGGCGATACGCCGATCAGAGAAGACAGATAGTAGAGCCCGTATTCGCATCCCAATTTATCGGATCCGAAGATGTAGATAAATGTCTTGCCGGACGATCCGGAGCACTTAACGAAGAAGCACTCCCTCTTCCCTTTTATCGCAGAAACGCAGTCAGGATAAAGATCTGCATATTTATCGAAAAGTTCATTCTCACCCAATATCCCCGCAATGATGATCACAGCAGAATTGGATGCTCCTGTGAGATCAGCAGAAGAGCTTCTTAGTACGCGCACTGTTCCCCTTACGGGATCAGCGATCCTCATGATGTCATCAGCCAAAGTCTGAGCTACTATCGTAACGCCCTTATCGAGACCTGATACTACTATGGATACTCCTGAAGATCCATTAACGAGACATAACTTATCCATTTAAGCCGAGGACCTCCGAGAACACAATTGCTGCGCGGTCGCCGAGTTCGACTTTGCGCTGGGGATGTAATTCATAAGGCTCGCCGAGATCAGACCCGTCAACAAGATAACAACCGGGAACAAGCGACGATGCCTGAGACTGCAAGTGCTGCATATTCTTCCATTCCGGAGGAACGAAAGAAACATCTTCCGATTCAGGATTAATGTAATCCGGCATTATGGTCGCAACGACCGGAACATCGAATCCGAATATCTCGCGCCAGCTCATAACCATCCTTATGAATTTCTCATTATAGGTTTCTGCTCCGAAACAGTTGGATTCACCCTGATACCAGAAGAAAGCCTTAACGCTCAAACCCTTCAATGTATTGATCGCGCCGTTATAAAGAACAGTCGGATACATTACCATCATCCTTACGGATTTGTTTTCTTCTGATGTAGATTCCCTTATGGTCTTCCATGCGCCTCTGAGATCGATCCTCCTGCCGTCAACTTCAATGTAATAACGATGCTCGGGAACAAAGCCTCCGCAGTTTCTCTCGGTTATGAGCCTTACTGCGATCAGGTTCTTTCCTTTATGGAGCACGGATGAAGCAAAGGGATATTTTCTCGGAGGATAAAGATATCCGGTCGTTCCCACTTCAACGCCGTTGATATAAGTAACATCGGTATCGACGAGTTCGCCCAGGTAAAGGAATGCATCAGGAGACTTAACATCTTCTGTAAGCGTGAACTCTTTATAGAACCACGAGCACCCGGTCAAGTCCCTGAACATGCCGGGGATCTGTACTTCTTTGGCATCCGAAGGGATCCCGGATGCGTATTCTGCCGCATCGAAAATGCGGTTCTTGTCCTTCCATCTCTCGCCTTCCTCATACTGGGCCGCGACCTTGGCGGGAAGGTATCCTTCGCCCCAGTTTTCTTCAATGAGGCCTAATTCATCCGACAGATCCTCCAGATCTTCCCTTCTCATCCAGGCTTCGATCGTGGATCCGCCCTGGGCGCTGAGGATGAGGCCGACAGGAACGCCCGTCTTCTCATAGATATGGCGGAAAGTAAAGAAGCCCAAAGCGCTCATGCTGTCTATCTCCCCCGGAACTGCAGCGGTCCAGGGATCGGCTGTAAGCTTGTATTCACCAATCTCCTTGTAATCGTTATCAGGTATGAGCCTGAACTGTCTGATATAAGGATAGTCTGCCCTGGAAACTATGTCGGCGGAAACGTCCAAAGTGCGGCTTACGGGGAGCTCCATATTGGACTGGCCTGCCAGCATGAAGACGTCTCCGAAGCAGCAGTCGTGCAAAATGATCTTTTCGCTGCCTTCGACGGTGATATCGATGCCGACCCTTGTATCCATTGGCTTTGTAACAATGTTAAACCGTCCGTCAACGCATGCTCCGGTGTATCTTTCACCCTCTATGGTGATCGTAACGGAGCCTGAATCATCCCAGCCCCAGATATGATTCTCTTTATTCCTCTGAAGGACCATACGGTCCTGAAAATAACCTGCCAGTCTCATTGGGAAACCCTCCCCGGAAAAATTATACCCATAGATTATAAACATTATATTGACCTTTTTTCAACAAACTAGTATTCTAGTTCCAGAATTTTTTTAGAGGCTCGTGATTTATGAAGATGGTTCTCAGATGGTTTCCTTCGGGAGACGATACGGTTAAGTTGGCTCAGATCCGCCAGATCCCCGGTGTTACAGGCGTTGCGACATTCCTTTCAGGCATTCCCGCGGGCGATATCTGGCCCATGGAACGCATAGAACAGATCAAAGATGAGATAAACGGAGCAGGACTCGAGATGGAAGTCATCGAGAGCATCAATGTCCATGAGGACATAAAGAAGGGCCTGCCTTCCAAAGACATGTATATCGATAACTATATCAAGACCATGAGAAATCTTGCCGATGCAGGAGTCAAGTGCGTCTGCTATAATTTCATGCCTGTTCTGGACTGGTTCAGGAGCGACCTTTATCTTCCCCTGGAAGACGGGAGCTTTGCGATGTCATATTCTCACAACGATGCGAAGAAGCTGACTCTCGAAAACATGACTTCCTCCATGATCAACGGCTCCAACAATTTCTCCCTCCCCGGCTGGGAGCCGGAGAGATTCCCCAAGATGGCTGAAGACATTGAATTCTATCAGAACGTATCCCAGGATGAATATTTTGCAAACATCAAATATTTCCTGGATGCCATTATGCCCGTTGCAGAAGAATGCGACATGGATTTCGGCGTGCATCCTGACGATCCGCCCTTCCCTCTCTTCAATCTCCCCAAGGTAGTAAACTGCCGCGATTCCATAAGGAGATATCTGGACCTCAATAAGAGCAAGAGGAACGGCCTTACTCTCTGCACGGGAAGTCTGGGCGCAAACAAGGATAACGATGTCGTTGCCATAGCAAAAGAATTCGCATCCGAAGGAAGAATTCCTTTCGTACATCTTCGCAACGTTAAGCATACATCAGATACTGATTTCCACGAGAGCGCGCATCTTTCCGAATGCGGCGATCTTGATATGTATGAGATCGTGAAAGCCTTGAAGGATTCAGGCTTTGACGGTTACATCCGCCCCGACCACGGCAGAAAGATCTGGGATGAAGAAAGCCGCCCGGGCTACGGTCTTTACGACCGCGCTCTTGGCGCAGCCTACATCAACGGTCTCTGGGAAGCAACAACTAAATCTTGATCAGGAGAATAAAACAATGCCCGAACTTACATTAGCTGATCTTAAGAGCGGCAGATACGCAGAATTACCTGTCGTGGAAACGCCCATTTATGACATAGATGAAATGATCAAAGCAACAATGGAAGAACCTGTCTGGCTCCACTTCGGCGCAGGCAACATCTTCAGGATCTTCATTGCAGGGATCGCAGATCAGCTCTTAAACAACAAAAGCCTTACTAAGGGCATAATCGCAGCAGACCTCTTCGACGGAGAGATAATCGATGAGATCTATAAGCCGCACGACAACCTTACTCTTGCAGCAAGCATGAGAGCTGACGGCCACATATACCTTAAGATCGTGGCATCAGTAGCTGAAGCCATCAACGGCACAAAAGGAGAAGATCAGAACAAGAGATTAATTGAGATCGCATCCTCCCCTTCATTGCAGATGATGAGCTTTACAATAACGGAAAAAGGTTATGCCCTTAAAGGACTGGACGGCGAATACTTGAATGTCGTTAAGTCTGATATCGAAAATGGCCCGGATAACTGTATCCACGCAATGAGCCGCGTCTGCGCTTTGCTCCTTGCAAGATATAAGAGCTGCAAAAAGCCTCTGGCCTTAGTCAGCATGGACAACTGCAGCCATAACGGCGACAAGCTCATGGAGAGCATCCTTACGATCGCGGAAGAATGGAATGCAAGAGGATTCCTGACTGAAGATTTCATCAACTGGATCGAAGAGAATGTCACCTTCCCTCTCACCATGATCGACAAGATAACTCCGAGGCCCGACCGCGAGGTGCAGGAAAAGATAGAAAAGACCGGCATAAGTTCGATAGAACCAATAACAACATCCAAAGGAACATACATAGCTCCTTTCGTAAATGCGGAGATCCCCCAGTATCTTGTAATAGAAGATAAGTTCCCTGCAGGAAGACCGGATTTTCAGAATGCGGGCGTTTACATGACCGACCGCGATACGGTCAACAAAGTCGAGAAGATGAAAGTCACGACCTGCCTTAATCCTCTCCATACCGCTCTTGCAGTCTTCGGGTGCCTCTTAGGCTACAAGAAGATAGCAGATGAGATGAAAGACGAAGACCTTGTAAAACTCGTAAACAAGCTCGGCTACGGTGAAGCCATGAAGGTCGTAACCAACCCAGGCATAATCGACCCCGACAGGTTCATCAAGGAAGTTATAGAAGAAAGGCTTCCCAATCCTTATATCCCCGACATGCCCCAGAGGATCGCAACTGATACTTCTCTTAAGATGCCCATAAGATTCGGCGAGACGATAAAGTCCTATATAAAGGATCCCGAATTAGACGTAAACGACTTAACTATCGTGCCTCTCGTAATAGCAGGCTGGATGAGATATCTCCTTGCAAAAGATGATCAGGGAAATGATATGGAATTAAGTTCAGACCCCATGCTGGCAGAACTTCAGGGGCACTTAAAAGATGTCGTCTGGAACGATCCCGAATCAGCAGGAGACGCATTGGATCCGATCCTTAAGAATGACATGATCTTCGCAACAGACCTCATGGAATGCGGCCTTGGCGATAAGGTCAAGTCCATCTTCCGTGAGATGCTCGAAGGCGAATACAGCGTAAGGAAAACGATCAGAAAATATACAGACTGAACTTTATAAACTTTCCAGAAATACTTGTATTTATGTGTCTTTTCTCAATATGTTTAAATATTCCTCGTAGAAAAAAACTCTGTTTCTAGATGCATTCGTTGTTTCTTTCAATACTCCGATCTGAATTAGTTTATTCACTATTGAAGATACGGTGTTAAAACTCAGATTAAGTGCAGACGCGGTTCTTTTAATACTGATAATAGGGTACTGTTCAATGTAATCAAATACCTTTCTAACATTATCGTTTTTCCTCATTGTGTTAGGTAGACTGGCAACATTTCTCTCATGAAGTTCAGACAGTTTTTCAATTGTTTGCAGAGAGTCATTTGCTGCAGCTGATACAGCTTCTAGAAAAAAACAGACCCATTGCTCATAATTGCCGCTTTTTCTAACTTCAGAAATTCTATCATAATATTCTATTTGATTCTTTTTCAAGAAATAGGAAATATATATAATTGGTTTATTTAAATATCCTTGTTCCAATAAGTACAACAGAATTAAAAGTCTTCCTACGCGACCGTTTCCATCTAGAAATGGGTGAATTGTTTCAAATTGATAATGAATCAACGCGATTCTAATTAACGGGTCGTAATCGTCTCCTTCATTCATATAGTTTTCCAAATCACTTAAGGCGGAGTTCATATCATCGACATTGGGGGGAATATATCTTGCTTCTTTAAGAGTACAATTTGCTGCTCCTATCCAATTCTGTGAGCGTCTGAACTCTCCAGGATTTTTCTCTTTACCTCTAATTCCAGCAAGAAGTTTTTGGTGGATTTCACGCAAAAACCTATTACATAAAGGCATTGTTTTTAATCGATTTATTGCATATGAACATGCACTGATATAATTAATTACTTCTGAAACATCAAGATTTGTATTTTTATCTACATCTGGATCAAGCACATCATCCAAAGTGCATTGTGTTCCTTCGATTTGTGAAGAAATCAATGCCTCTTTCATTACATACATAGAAATGAACAACTCGACATTAGGGATTAGTTTTGAGGCCGTATCAAGCCTTACCAAATCTCGATTAGCGTCAACAAGTTTTTTTACCATATCACTATCTATAGCTAGCTCAGGTTTGGGCGGTAGAGGAGACGGTTTGAATGACTTATAAGCCAGCTCTCCACTTAAGTTATTTACATATTCTCCCGATCTAATCACGAAAGATACCTCCTAAATGAAATAACTACTTCAGTATACACGTCTTGTTTCAATTTATAAAGGGGTTTCTGAAATAAGAGAACTCAAATAGTTTTCTTATTTCAATAAATAGTTAATTCTTATCTATCCAATAATCTATATAAGAAAGAGCTATAGGCTTTTTTGTATTTTTTGCCTATGTTTACTAAAATCATAATATCAACTGTCTGAGTGGTAAAGTATGTTTTATGTATTATTCCGCTGTTTTCCTTACTCCCTGATCTTAACTGTCAGTATCTTATAGATAAGCCACTTAGGTCCCAATAAGTTGCTCGAGATCTCGAAAGTATATCTCTTGCAAAGTGACAACAGTTCATCGTATTCTTCCTGACTTATGGGTGCGCCGGAGAAGGCTGCTTTCTCAGCGATCTTCCTGGCCTCAGAGACAGGCGTTCCCCCTACGAATCTGCATGTGAACTTGTAGAGACGGTAGTATGCGATAGCGCGTGAATTAATATCCTTGGTCTTAAAGCTTGCGGTCCAGTATAAGAAGAATACGGCCTTGGTGATAAGACACAATAGAACTATAAGGAAGATCGCAAGAAAGACTATCAGCATTCCGACTATCACTTTTTCATCGGATTCCGCTATCCAGCTTACGCCCTTCCCTGAAGGCTTCGGTGTCGGCTTGGGAGTGGGTGTTGCAGAAGGAGCAGGAGTCAGCGAAGGATTTGTTCCGGCGGGACTTATCGGAGCTGAACTCGGTCTTGGAGTTCCGTCGGAAGATCTTTCGGAAGGCGCCCTGTAACCGCTCTCGGCACTGCTTACAAGAGGAGTCCTCTCGCGGGCTATAGTCTCATCGTTGACTGAAGGATCGGTCTTTGCAACGGCATCAATGTTGTGACCTGATGCATCTACCGAATAACCGGGCGTTGCATCTCCCATTACCCAGCCATATTCGGGAACGAATACTTCGAACCAGGCGTGACCCTGTGATGAATAGACGGTGCTCTCGTTATTCACGAAGGCTCCGGTATCCACATATCCTCTGACATATCTTGCGGGAACGCCCAGCATCCTGAGGAGTATCATGGAGGTTGCGGCATAGTGAACGCAGATCCCGCTCTCGGCTTCCGATACGAACCAGGGCACGAAGTCCTTTCCCTTGGGAGGATATTTTGTATCCTTATCGTAAGGATGAAGCTGCGATACAAATTCCGTTACTTTCCTTACCTTATCCGCATCCGAAAGATCAGAGTTTCCGTAATAGGCATCCATGTACCACTGGGGGAGTGATCCGCTCGTGATCAGGGCCTTCTCTGTAGCCTCGGGAACTTGAAGTGCGACCCCGTAAACATATGTCTCAAGATATTTCTCGGAATATATATTGCCGGTCTTCATGGGCAGCGGAGAGAAAGCAAAAGAATTGTCCCCGCCTGAAGTCGTAAGATAAGGATTAACATGTTTTATTTCATGAACGTCTGCAACATACCAGTCCGTATAGTAAGGAACTATGTCAACAAGACAGGGCTGCAGGGGCGTAACGGTAAGGATATATTCTGATTCACTGTCATTGACTTGGGGGAATCCCAATCCACCGGGATAGGGATTTATCCTCATGTCCGATGCGGACAGTCTGTTATTCTCATATTTATCAAGTGATTCGACCTTAAGATAGATCGTATTTTCATTGTAGTAGATGTTCCATGAAGATGTATCATCATTTTGCGACACGGAAAGATAAAAGTCCTCAGAATGCCCGGAAGCAGGAGAAGGATATCCGTCCTTGCTGTTATATCTCTTATATATCTTTAAGACCTCAGTGCTGCTGGGATTGAAAGGACCTACATCGTTAAGATATGTGGTCGTGGCATAAAGGGATGCGAACTGTCCTCCGCCTGAGCTGAAAGAGGATCCTCTCCATCCGTTTTCCGCGATATCTATCAATTTGGCAAGCAGGCTGTCCTTGTCGCTCGAAGCCCTGTCGATGGCCTCCTTGGCACCTGCGATTATCTCAGTTGCAAGCGTATTCTTGTCGTAGTTATCGGCCGGATATAAGAACATCATGATAAGGCCGAATGACAATACAGGAGCTGCAAGGAAGATCATCATCTTCTCTGCGATCTCCCTCTTCTTCTTTCTGGTAAAATGCATTGCCAAAGCACCGATGAATCCCGCAGAAGCAATGACCACGGGAAGCTGATCCGGCATCTTGGCAGTATTTATTACCGAGCATATGAAGAAAGGCAGATAGGAGATGAGAGACGGCAATATGAACTTTCTTCTCATCAGGGCATATGTCGTAACTGAGATCGAAATCAGGTTATAAGAATAGAAGAATGCCATGACCGACGTGCTCTTCTCTGCAACAACAGTATTATTCTCCAGAAACCAAAGAGTAGCATATATCTCGAAGTTTTCTATGAACTGCAGTAAGCCCGTTCCGACGCCCCAAATGTCCGTTAAGATAAGAAGCCCCAATACCACCGGAGGCAAGATAAGACAGGTCATCGTAAGCCACTTGTTCTTGAAGTAATAACAGAAGCAGAATACGGCAGATACGATGAGAGAATAAATGAATACGTTCCCCAGTTTATGCTCGATCCTGAAAGCAGTCGCGAGCATGACCATGAAGCCCAGGCTCATGCAGACGGAGATCACGAGAGCAATGGCCGCAGACTGAAGACTTACGGGATTGTTATCAACAGCAGATACCGTCTTCTCATTCTTCATGAACGTCTTCCTCCGGCATCTTCATTCTCAAGACCTTGATTATCGCTTTATCAAGATCCGCCCTGGATTCCACTTCATAAGAGATCTCCTTGAGATTAGGCGGGATTATCCTTATCCTGTGAGGGACATCGTGATCCAGAAGATATCTTGATGTAAAGAGTATCTGACCCAGATGAAGGTCCATGGTGTCGCGGTCATCAACAAGCTTTAAGATGAGCCTGGAACGGCCGCCGTACTGCTCGAAAGGTTCTTTGACCAACAGCTTATCCTTCTTGGCAGACATCTTCCAGTGAATGGTCTTGACGGGATCGCCCTGCTGATAATCCCTGATGTCGTAGATCTCCGACATGGGCTGATTGGACTTACGGAGATTCTTGGCCTTAAAGCCGTATGTATCAGGCATGGCGTCAGGAATTTCAGGCCTTGGAAATACCAATATCTCATAGTTCCTGTTGATCTTCCTGTTAATGTGGAAGAAACCCAGAAGATCGTAGATCTGGAGCTTTACTATCTTGTATGTGAAAGCCCCGCAGTGGGATGTATCGACGGGGATCGAAAGAGTTCCCGTATCGTGAATGCGGTAGACCTGCTTGCGTGTAGAATCCACCATGCAGTCGGTGATCTTAAGCCTTATCCTGCAGAAAGAGAAGTAGGATGCGAATCCGCTTATCTTAACTTCCAGTTTATTGGGCTCATCTTTAAGAGATCCCTTGGGAGCAAAAGTCTCAAACTTAAGGTTCACCGCGGCGATAATGCAGGCGATAAGAGACAGGACGGGGACCATAAGAGCCCCGACCAGACAATACCATGAGACCCACATCTTATAACAAAGGAAAAAGACGAAGGCTGATATCAAAGCGATGAAATATATGCCCCAGGTCCTTAACATATCAGATCAGACCTTTGGAGCCGTAACCGCCTTTAGGATCTCCGCTACGATATCTTCGGCGGATCTGTTATTGAGCTCGGCTTCCTCAGTCAGGATGAGCCTGTGGGTAACAACAATATTGAAGACTTTCTGGACATCCTGGGGAACAATGTAATTCCTGCCGTTAAGATAAGCGCAGGCCTTGGCCATGGAAGTCAGAGCGAGAGTAGCTCTGGGACTTCCGCCTCTCATGAGATCCTTATGAGTACGGGTCGTGTTGATGAGAGCGACGATGTAATCGGCAAGTTTCTCATGAACGAAGACCTTATTGACTTCAGATTGCATATTCGAGATCTCTTCCGCACTACATACGGTCTTGACCTTATCCATCGGATTGATGCCGTTCCTTCTCCTCGAGAGCATCGCCTTCTCGTCTTCAGGCGAAGGATATCCTATGGATACTCTGACCATGAAACGGTCAACCTGCGAGTCAGGCAGGAGCGAAGTGCCGGATGCGCCGGCGGGGTTCTGGGTTGCTATGACCGTGAAGGGCTTGGGCAGCATATATGTCTTGCCGTCAACCGTTACATTGCCTTCCTCCATGGCCTCGAGCAAGGCCGACTGGGTACGGGTAGATGCGCGGTTGAGCTCATCTGCCAGGAAGAGATTATGGAAGATGCTTCCGGGCTGATATCTCATGGAATCCGATGCATGGTCGTATATCGAAAAGCCTGTTATGTCGGAAGGCAATACGTCAGGCGTAAACTGTACACGCCCGAAGTTAAGTCCCATGCTCCTCGAAAAGGCCAGCGCCAAAGTGGTCTTGCCCACTCCGGGGACGTCTTCCATCAGGATATGTCCGCCTGCAAGGATAGCAGTAAGAGTCTGCTCGATGACATTATCCTTGCCGCAGATAACTTTCTTTACTTCGAAAATGATGTTGTCACATGTGTTTGCCATAGCCGGAAACCCCCGTTAGATTGCCTTATAAGTATAACATTAAATAAGGCACGAAATCTAAATGACTATGCGTGATATTTGTATGAAGACATGATAAAACCCGGGACAAGCCGGGCTATCAGAGGGGGTAATAATGAAGACTGTTTGTTTTGCTTAACGATGTCATTATCACCCCTCAACCTGAAATGAAACAAAAATTAAAGAAGAATTTTTAGAAATTATTTAAATCAAATTCCGAGCAGCGAAACCGGGAAGATAAAAGCATTATCATTCAAAATACGTATCTTCTCTGCATTATCGATGATCAGATAAAAATATATAAATCAAGCTTTCAGGAAATCATCCAGATAGTTTGCAAGGAAGTGTGATGCAGCATAGATATAGAGCTGCTGCTGCTTTTCAGTAAGGTCCTTATTGTAGTCCCAGGCTTTCTGCGCAGCTATCGAAGCGCCGCCGGTTGCAATAGCAAGACCTGCCTGGCCTAAGAATTTCCCTGCAGCCTTCTTGCGTTCTTCGGGAGTCGGCGTCACGTCGATAGCAACAGCCGTCTCATCAGACGAGGGAACCGGCTCTTCGGCAGAAGGATCAAAGTCCCGCAAAAATGCTTCGTAGCGCGCTTTATCCTTAACAAATACAGTATCAGCAATGATGCATGCATAACGGGAATTATATCCGTACTTGATGCCCCAGCGCTCGTATTTGGTATCGATGAAACAAAGGAGCGCGTCCATGTCCTTAATGGGACCTATAAAGATGGTCTTGCCCGTGATCGGCGGATTCTTTTTCTTAAGATCCCAGGACTTCTCACTCAAAGCAAGGAGCCGGATCTCCTCCCCCGTTTCTCCTGCCGCTTCGTTCATCTTATCTACCAGTTCGCGGAAGCATTCTACCGAGGATTCATCCTTATATACAACGATCAGTTCTTTTTTACCTGCCATATCTTCCTCCGGATCAATCTATGCTGTGGAGCTTAACGATCATGTCGCCGATCTCAGTCTGAAGTTTTTCAAACCTGACGCACTGCTCGCTCCTGCCGGACTTGCCGTCGCGGATTTCGCGGATATTGGATTC
>JAIKVV010000097.1 GCA_024685385.1 Saccharofermentans sp.
GATCCTTTCTGGAATGTTTCGGGTGAATATGTAGTCAATAAACTCTTAAGCGACATCCTTCAGGACAGGACTACTGATGAGGATTTTCTTAATGCTTTATATCAGGCGCCGCTCCAATTCGAACCCGGATCAAGATACGGTTACAGCAACAGCAACTACCGCATTCTTGCATTCATCATAGAAAAGCTTTCCGGCATGAGATACTGCGATTATGTAAAGAAGAATATCTTTGACAGATGCGGCATGACGAAGACCACATCTATGGCAAAAGATGACATGACTTATGTTCCCGTAAATTTTTATAAGGATTTTGAATACGGCTTCTCGGATCTTTACGGCTATCCGGCTTGTCCCAACAACAGCAGGGGTGACGGAGGGATCCATTCCAACCTGACTGACATGATAAAGTTTGACCGCGCTCTTTTCGGAGGGAAGCTCCTGAACAAGGAGTCGATGGATATCCTTCTTACTGATGTCAACGGCTACTGCTGCGGCCTTCAAAAGGACCGCCAGGGATATTCGCACAGCGGCTCTTCGATCTCCTGTTCTGCGAATAATAATATCATCGGATCGGAAGAATTCGGACATGTCTATGTCATTAAATTCGAGCATGACAGCAATGAGCCGATACCGGATATCGATCCTGCGGAAGGCACGGGATACATCAAGGGAGAATTTAAGGACGGCATATATAAGAATGAATATGCAGGCATCAGATTGAAAGTCCCTTCCAATTTCGAAAAGTTCACGGATTCTGATCTCGAATGGGTCAGAAAAGAAGCCATTATGAGCTGCATCAGTGATGATGAAAAGACCTTGGAACTTGCAAGAATATATGATGTTTTCTTCTATGACGGCGACGGAAGCGGGCAGGTTCTGGATGTTACTTTCGTTAACACTGATCTTGCGGTCCCGGGTGAATCCGATTACGGTGAAGAAGAATATCTTGATGATTTCATCAGCCAAATGATTGCAAGATATGAAATGGATCCCGATTGCACTTCCATGGAGCGCAAGGATACTGTCAAAGTTGCCCTCGGCTCTAAGGAATATCTGAGGAGCGAAGTCGAATATGATTATAACGGCATAGGCTATCAGTATTATTACGCAAGAAAGATCGATGACAAGCTCATATGCGTGATATTGATAAGCGACCTTAAAGAGGAATCTCCCGAAAGCTACGAGAAGTTATTCGATTGATCTTTTATTCCGAACTTAAAGCATTCATTTTCGACGGCAGGAAGATAAGAAGAAGGATTACTGCCGTGTGAACAGCAGCGACTGCAAGACCGCCTTCGAATCCGAAAGATCCGCCGTTTATGAGTTCGCTCCCTTTGTTTTCGAAAAGGAATACCGAAGCCGTGCCGGGAAGACCGCTGACTTGGGCTCCTAAGATATGCCCCTGGAAGAAATTCCAGGCGGAATGGGACGCGCAGCAGATCCAGATATTATCGAACCTGATGAAGAGCAGGGCATATAAGATCCCGGCTGATATCAGATTGAACATGGCAAGGACGGTCATGCCCGGATTCATCCCGTGAGCAAGACCGAAAAGAACAGACGAGATCACTACGGCCCATAGAGTCTTATGTTTGCTCTTCCTAAGCGCATTTCTCATCGAGACAAGAAAGAAACCCCGGAAGATGATCTCCTCAGATGCTCCCTGTATGATATAACCCAGGAAGAATAAGACGAAGAAGAGAATGTCGACTGAAGGGCTCTTCTTTAGCGAACCTGATGATGATGCAAGGCAGATCAAGGCGGATGAGGTTATCATGAGAGCGCCGAGGCCGAAGCCCGCAAGGTACATAAGCGGTGCTTTATTCCTGACAAATCCTGCAGAAACAAGGTTCCTTTTCTCGATCTTTCCAAGATAGATGAAGACGACTATGATCCCTGTTATCGTTGCGAAAATATTCGTGATCCGTAAGAGCGGTAAAAGCAAAAGCGAATTGAAATCATAGCCGTTTTCAAGGCATTGGTTTACTGCCTCACGGAAATCGGAAGATGTGTTGAAGAAGATGATCGAAAATACCGAGATAATGACCGTGGATATAGAACTGATGATCGTGAAAACGAGCAGGAAGATAAGGACCTGAATGACAGGCTTAAACTTTCTTACGGCTTTATCTGCTTCATTGAATACAGTGCTGAAGCTGTCGGAAATCAAAACTATCCCCCC
>JAIKVV010000018.1 GCA_024685385.1 Saccharofermentans sp.
AGATCGAAAACAAGGTCCTGGAGCCAGAGGGAAGCACGCTTGCCGACCGTAACAAGCTGGGCAGGCTGGAAATGTGTAAATCCCAATGTAGGCATAGCCTTGTATTTATCGGCAAAGTTTGCAAGTTCATTGATAACTACAACGAGTCTCTTGCGGACGAGATCCAAGCCCTCACGCATGATGATGATATCGGTATTGTCACCGACATAACAGGAAGTTGCTCCTAAGTGAATGATGCCCTTTGCATTGGGGCACTGAACACCATATGCATGGACATGGCTCATAACGTCATGTCTTCTGATCTTCTCTTCTTCTGCTGCAACATCGTAATTGATGTCGTCTGCATGAGCTTTGAGTTCGTCGATCTGTTCCTGTGTGATGTTAAGGCCTAATTCCATCTCGGATTCGGCAAGAGCGATCCAGAGTTTTCTCCATGTCCTGAACTTCTTGTCGGGAGAAAAGATATTCTGCATCTCATAACTTGAGTATCTTATGTTAAGGGGGCTCTCGTATCTGTCTTTCATTGGGATCAGTCCTCCAGAAGTTTGTCGATAGCAGTTATTTTAGCACAGATAGCAAGTATACGGGTGGCTTTGCCGATATCTTCCGCAGAGGGGAAAGTAGGCGCAAGCCTGATGTTGGAATCCGCGGGATCGATGCCGTAAGGATATGTTGCGCCGGCATTAGTGAGCGCAACACCACACTCTTTACAGAGTTTAACGGTGGCAGCTGCCGTTCCCGGCATTACATATAAGCTGATAAAGTATCCGCCGAGAGGATCGGTCCAGCGTGCAAAACCTGCTCCCTTAAGGTCTTCGTTAAGGACGCTGAGAGCAGCATCAAACTTGGGGCGGATAAGGTCAGCCTGTTTTCTCATCTGTCTGTCAACGGCTTCCATGTCAGGAAGGAGATTGGCATGAGCTAGCTGATTTACTTTATTGGAGCAGATCGTCTGGACACCGGATATTTTCTTGACCTGAGCCATATTCTCTTTGTTGCATGCAAGGCAGGAAATGCCTGCGCCTGCGAATGTGATCTTGGAAGTTGATGCAAACTCGTAGACTCTGTTGGGGTTGCCTGCTTCCTCACAAAGAGCGAGCATATCGGGAACCTTGCCGACAGAATCCCTGTAGAGATGATGAACGACATATGCATTGTCCCAGTAAAGCCTGAAATCAGGAGCAGCCGTCTTCATGTTTGCTATCCTTCTGCAGACTTCCTCTGAACATACGATACCGTCGGGATTGCTGTAAACAGGAACGATCCACATTCCGAGAACAAGAGGATCCTTAACGAGTTCTTCTACGACATCCATATCAGGACCTTCATCGGTCATGGGAACAGTGATGAGTTCAAAACCCAATGTCTCAGTAACTCTGAAGTGACGGTCGTAACCGGGAGCAGGACAAAGCCACTTTCTTCCCTTGATCTCATACCAGGGACAGTCGGAATCAGGCTCACCGAATACCATTGCCCTCATCAGGTTATCGAACATCATGTTAAGGCTGGAAGAATTGCCGAGGAAAACATTATCCTTATCGGTTCCGAGGATATCACCGAAGGTCTTCCTCATCTCTTCGATGCCTGCGGGGGACGAATAGTTACGGGTATCAACTCCGCTTGCTGTCTTATATCCGGTCTTTGAAAGAGATTCGTAGATATCGTTAGTGAGATCGAGCTGTTCAGGCGCAGGCTTGCCTCTTGTCATGTCAAGAGACAGGTTCATTGCCTTGTAATCTTCATACTGCTTGGCAAGATCCTGTCTTAAACAGCTGAGTTCTTCTCTAGTCATCTCTTCAAACTTCTTCATGTCAGACCTCTTTCTTCATACAATTCAGTGATTTTTGCAAGATTTATGATGCATTCCTGCAATACGCTTTATTTAAAAATATTATTAGCCTTGAGTATTATATAAAAACGAATTTCTTTTGCAATAGAATTTCAAAAATCGTTGCAACAAAGAAAGAGGCCTGCGGGGCCTCTCATTTGGATAATATATAAAGAGTTTCAGCTTCAGTCCCTTTTTCTTCTGATCTTCTTTCTGAAAATGATCAAGACCAGGCAGATGGCGGCCAATGTTACAATGGTCACTGCAAGGCCGCCTTCCGGACCGAATGTTCCGCCTGTCATAAGGGCTTTAGCCCCTCCCGTAAGTTCCGTATGGATCAATGAGACATTGCCCGAATTGCCCGATACTTCAAGTCCGAATACATTACCCTGGGTAAAGTTCCACATGGTATGGGCTGCGCATACTATCCAGATGTTGTCGGTAAAATACGCGATCAAGGCAAAGAGCACGGAGACCAGTATCAGATTGATGAGCGCCAGGGCCGTAAATCCCGGATTCATTCCATGGAAAAGGCAGAACAGGATCGATGAAACTGCTATCGCGGGTATCAGACCGTAACGGGCCGCGATCCTCGGCATCATGTAACCTCTGAACATGATCTCTTCGCATGCACCCTGGAAGATCCACATCACAACAAAGGAGAAGAACAAAGGGAGATTTCCGGCTGCTATACCAAAGCCCGTAACCTTTATCTGTCCGCATGCGACAAGGATTCCAAAGACGCAAGCCATCATGATAAGCCCTGAGCCCATGCCCGTAAGATATCTCCTGCCGATATGGTCTTTAGGAAGGCCGAGCCCCGATGAAAGAGGCGTCCTTTCTATGAATCGTACTCTTAAGCAATAATATGCATCGATCAGGATATACCCCAAGGCCATGGAAAGCAGAAACGCAGGAGTGCTCATAAGAACTCCGATAATGTTGGAACCCGAACTTATCACATCAGGAACGTTCTTGACCGCCTTAAGACTGGCAATGACATTCGTCAGATACTCGCCATTGGTCATGAGCAGAGGCGGTATCATTGCTATCAACTGGAAAACAGAAAGCAAGACAAGCGGCCGGAAAAGCTGCGTCAGACTGAAACTGAGGTCGTTAAGCGAACTTTTGGGCTTATAACCGAATACCGAGGTCTTGGCCTTAAGGAAGACCTTTTTGCGGGCATCCGCCTTAGCCTGCTTTTTGGCTCTAATGAGCTCCTTATCCGTAGAGGACATGACGGATACGGTAAATCTTTCACTTCCCAGCAGTTTTACCGATACCAAAACACAGACAGCCGCCAGCAAAAGAGTAATAGCAGATGAGCACAGCAATGCAAGAATGTTCACCTGCCCCGTAAGAGCCATTCCGATCCCGAGGTACTGACCGTATAAGGGCATGTATTCATAGACTCCGCTATATTCATCGGGATTATGCATACAGGATATGCATAAGAAGACAAAGATGAAGAACACCGGCAGGAATGCAGTCTGTGCGGTTATGACATTGCTGCTCATGACGGATATCAGGATCACTATAGCTGCTATAAATACAGATAAAATAGCCACGATCAGGAATACGCTGATCAACCCGGCCCTGTATCCGGGAACCAGGATCAAGGGGACAGTTATTACCAGAGCCGGGATCATTGCGGACAGCCAAACACCCATGACATTGCCGAGGATGATCGTCCTCCTTGGGACAGGGGTCATGAGTATCTTGGCAAAAGTATTCTGTTCCTTGGCACCTGCGATTACATTAGTGCCCTTTATCATGGCCGCATATAAAGCAGCGATAAAATACAGCAACGGGATCAGAGAAAAAGAAACGATTTCGAGGAAAGGATCATTTGATGCTCCTTCAACGGGATCTTCAAGCCCTTCGGTAAAATCTTCGACGGCATATTCGCTGAAAACCGGAATGCCTTCCTTCTCCTTTACGAAATCAGCATATTTTTCGAGAACAGTTAACTTAAACACATCTCTTTCTTCGGTATAATCAAGATCCGAAACAGGATAGAAAGTAAGTATGTCACCGTTCTGATCGAAAACTATTGTCAAATGCGAACCCGTTTCCTTCATCAAGTCAGAAAAGGTCGATACATCATAGACATAAGGGTGTTCGACAAAACGGTAGTCAATAAAAGGATCATCCTTCCCGTCCGCAAATTCCCTGAAAGAATCAGTTGCATTAACCACGACAACTTTCTTTCTTCCCTCAGGCACGGCAAACAGATTCCTTACAAAACTGACCCAAACTGCCGCAATGAGACTGAAGACGACAAGGCCCGACAGAGCCATGGCATAAAAAGCATAGCGGGACGCTTTCGCTCCGCCTGAACCGGATGCTCTGAATGCTTTTTTCGCTATGGCTAAGAACGCACGCATGCCCGTTGGTTATCCTTCCTTATGATTTTTCGTATAAAGGTCAAAGAATGCATCTTCAAAAGAATCTTTTCCGGTAAGACTGCAAAGGTCTTTTACCGAACCGGAAGCCACGATATTGCCGTCGACAAGAACACCTATCTCGTCACAAAGGCTTTCTGCCAAAGAGAAAATATGTGTCGAAAGGATTATCGTCCTTCCCTCTTTGGCAAGATCCTTAAGATAATCGGTTACCTGTTTGGAGGTTAATATGTCAAGCCCGTTAGTAGGCTCATCAAAAATGATGACCGGAGGATCATGTATCAGGGATATGCATATGGATATCTTCTGTTTCATGCCCGTTGACAGATCAACGATCCTTTTGTTCATGAAAGGAGTGATCCCGAACCTGTTAAAAGCATTGATCTTTCTTTCTTCAAGGCCATCCTTCGGAAGGTCATAGAGAGAAGCAAAAAAATCGTAAAGCTTATCCGGTGTGGATAAGGGATCAAGTTTAACTTCAGTTGTAAGAAAACCTATCTTCTTGTGGATTTCCAGAGTATCAACCGAAATGTCATTGCCGCAGATCCTGATCTGCCCTTCAGTCGGCTTAAGAAGAGTCGCCATCATGAGCATAAGTGTTGTCTTGCCGGCGCCATTTGGTCCGAGAAGTCCATAGATCGTCCCGGGCTTAACATCAAAGGATACCCCCTTGACGACCATTTCATCTGAAGAATATCTTTTTGAAACGTTTATTACTTCTATCATATTCTCCTCCTTCCAACATATTTGCACATCTTTTCATGAGCACTATCCCAAGTCCCGCATTAACGGAGATGACAGCAACAACCTGGAAAAGATTGACTTTGGAGAGAAGTACCATCTTAAGCAGGATTATCAAATTGTGTCCGGGGATCAGGAACTCGATGAAGATGGGATCGAACATATAAAACATCTGGATAAAGAAGCCTGCAAGCAGCAACAACAGGATAAACTGCATATTAGCGACTGCATCCTCAAATCTTTCCAGTTCAAGGGCAACAAGAAAACAAAAAGACGTCATGACCAGAACAGTTGCAGGGATCGCAAGGAACATGTAAAGAAGCTGGTCCGGCATCAGCATCAGACCGAACGGAAGCAAAGATCCGGCATCATTGCTCCGGTTGATCCAAGACGACAGAAACAGAAAGAGAAATGTTATGACGGTAGAACATGTTACCATGATAATGGCAGCCAAAGCCTTGCCCCAAAGTATCATCTTGCATGAAGCGGGGGTCATGACCAGTTTGTTTAGAAATCCCCTGTTCTTTTCCATGGCGATCATGTCACAACTTAATGAATAAACACAATAGTAGATGAGGATCGTCAATATGCCCGGAATGATCCTGGACGCCTGAGCATTTGCTATGCTTCTGTTATCGAGAATAAATGTAATGGGATTATATTCATCGACCTCGAACATCTCGCTGTCGCTGCCCACATATTCTTCGAAAAACCTGTCATCCAGATAATTCTTATACGAATTGATAATGTCTTCCTGGTACTGTTCCGCTTTAATTCCGGAAAGATACTTTTCATCATCATATGCGACCGTTATGAACGCATCACCTCTCGCATCTATTCCGTCAATATAAAATCTTTTGTATTTTTCTTTGACGGAAGCATCGAAATCGCCTTTAAGGGAAGAAAAAAATACAACTATGCTTCCTTCTTTAACATAAGGGTAAACGGATTCCTGAGTTACGCCCCCTTCGATGTCATCAGACGAAATGTACTGGTAGCGGTAAATATCTTCTTTCTTGCCCGTAAAATCCATAAATGTATCCGGCGCATCTATGATCACTATCTTCTGGGCGCCGACAGAACCTGAGGAGATATAGTTAAGGAGTTTGGGAAAAAGATTTATAGCAAAGACCATAACCGCAGCAGGCACAAGGAATACCGCCATGGTCTTCTTCCAGCTTGACAGGAGTTTCTGTATCTCCCATTTAAGAATGATGATCGAGTACCGCAAAATTTCCATCCCCCGTTTATTCTATGGAGATTATAACATTTATGTTTTGTTCACTGTGTTAGTAAAGGGTTATCTTATTATGAACAAATAAAAACGGCGGGATATCCCGCCGTTTTGAATCTTTGCATTTGCCAAAAGATTACAGTTTCTGCTGAACCTTTGCAGCCTTGCCCTGGCGTCCGCGCAGGTAGTAGAGCTTTGCTCTTCTGACGCGGCCCTTACGAATGATATCGATCTTCTCGATCTTGGGCGAATGTACGGGGAGAATCCTCTCAACACCAACACCGTAAGAAATACGGCGGATGGTCATTGTCTCTGAGATCCCGCTGCCTTTACGGGCAATAACGTAACCTTCGAATACCTGAATACGCTCACGGGTGCCTTCCTTGATCTTAAGGTGGGCCTTAACATAATCACCGATCTCAACTTCAGGATAGCTGTTACGAAGCTGTTCATCTGCAACAACTTTTACTAAATCCATAATTTCACATTTCCTCTCTTTCCTGCAGATGTTCTTGCCAAGGATCAGCGGCAGAGGACCATCCTGATAAGCCTATGAAGTTTATCATAACGACTTTTGTAAGGCAAGGACTTTTTTGATCTCATCCTCCGTAAGTTCAAGCTTATTGAACATATCCGGGCGCTTTTTGAGGGTCTCAAGCAGCGCTGACGTGTGGTTATAGTCGTCGATCAAAGCATCATTGCCGTTCTTTAACACTTCCGGAACTTCCCTGTCATGCCAGATTGGAGGCTTTGTATACTGGGGCGCTTCCAGGATCCCGGCCGTATGAGACTCATTGGTATATGCTTCTTCATTCGGAAGAACCCCCGGGATAAGGCGCGTAACTGCATCCATAACGACAATCGCCGCAGTCTCCCCGCCTGTCAGGATGTAATCTCCTATGGAGATCTCTTCATCACAGATCTCATCGATGACCCTGGCATCAATGCCTTCGTAATGTCCGCAGATAATGATAAGGTCCTCATAAGAAGCAAGTTCTTTTGCTTTCTTCTGATCGAAAACATATCCCTTGGGCGACATGTAGACCGTGTGAGGTCTGGGTCTTCCCTGACTTTCACACTCTTCGACGACTTTTGACCAGGCCCTGTAAACAGGCTCACACCGGATCAGAAGACCCGTGCCGCCGCCATACATCGTATCATCGATCTTGCCGTAATCATTGGTCGCAAAATCCCTGATGTAAAGGCATTCGAGATCAACAAGGCCCTTTGTCAGGGCCCTGCCTGTGATGCTGGTGTTGAAATATGTTGTTACCTGGTCAGGAAACAATGTTAGGACATGGTAATCAATCATAGATCTCATAAAGCCCTTCCGGGAGTTTGACCTTCATGATGCCTGCTTCAATATCCGTATCGTAGCAGACCGCTTTAAGAAAAGGTATGAGAAGGTCCTTTTTGCCTTTCCTCTTTACGCTTATAACAAAATTCGCGCCCGTCTCAAACACTTCCCTGATCGTTCCGAGGTCGCCCCTGTCATCATCAGTAACTGTCATGCCGATAAGGTCAACGATGAAGAAACTGTCATCATCTTTAACTGCGTCGGCCCTGTCGACTGAAAGATATTTATCCCTTAAAGCTTCTGCTGCATTGCGGTCATCACAGCCTTTGAGCTTGACTATGACCATCGTTTTATCAATGCGCGCATGTTCTACGGAAGTCTCTTTTACCGGGATACCGTCTTCTTTAGAGATGTGACAGTCTTTCATACTAAGAAAGCGCTTAGGGTCATCCGTCAGGGGGTAAACCTTTACCTCCCCGCGGATACCGTGAGCGCTTGTGATCTTGCCGATAACTATAAACTGATTAACGGCCATCTCTCGTTTCTTATCCTAAGATATCAACGATAACGCGTCTGCCTTCCTTGGCATACTTAGCCTTCATGATGGCTCTGATAGCCTGGGCGCGCTTACCGTTCTTACCGATGATCTTACCGGTATCTTCAGGAGCTACAGAAAGTTCGAACTTGATAGTATTGCCGGATTCAGTCTTCTTAACGACTACTTCATCGGGGTTATTGACCAATTCTCTGGCAATATATGTCAATAATTCATCCATATATAATATCGGGAACCGATGCTCCCTTCCTCCTTCTTAATGATTTGATAGATGGGTCAAAAGATCTTAAAAGATCAGATGATGCCCTGCTTCTTAAGAAGGTCACGAACGGTATCTGTAGGCTGAGCACCGTTGCCGATCCACTTCTTAGCTGCTTCCTCGTCGATCTTGATCTCAGCGGGATCAGAAAGGGGATTGTAATAACCGATCTCTTCAATGAATCTGCCGTCTCTGGGGAATCTGGAATCAGCAACAACAATACGATAGAAAGGTGCCTTCTTCTTACCCATTCTTCTCAAACGAATCTTAACTGCCATGTTTTTGTCCTCCAAAAATTTATTTTTTGTTTTTTATAATCACGCGTCGAAAACTTACGCGGGATAATCTTTTTATCTTCTGCCCTTTTTCTTCTTCTTGTTCTTATGCCTGTTCAAAGAAGAGCCGGGGGTCATGCCGGGAAAGCCTCCAAAGCCTCCCATACCCATGGAACCCATTCCGCCCATGCCTCGCATGGCCTTGCCCATGCCGCGGGGCATCTTGCCGCCTGCAAACTGCTTCATGAGCTTGGCGGACTGCTCATACTGCTGCATGAGCTTATTGACATCGGATACCTGAACGCCGGCGCCGGCAGCGATCCTTTTCCTTCTTGAAGCATCAAGAACCGAAGGATTGCGTCTTTCCTTCTTCGTCATGGAAGTAATTATCGCCATCTGTCTGTCGATGATCCTGTCGTCAAGCTCTGCATCATCTATCTTTGCCGTTGAGAATCCGGGAAGCATGCCCATGACATCCTTGAGTGATCCCATCTTCTTGATCTGCTCAAACTGGGAATAAAGATCGTCAAGGGTGAACTTATTGTTCAGCATGTTTTCCATCGACTTCATTGCGGCTTCTTCGTCTATGTTCTGCGAAGCCTTTTCGATGAGGCTGACAACGTCGCCCATTCCCAATATCCTGTCAGCCATGCGCTGAGGATAGAATTTCTCTATGTTATCGACTTTTTCACCGACACAGATATACTTGATCGGCTTGCCTGTGAGCCTTCTGATGGAAAGGGCAGCACCGCCTCTGGCATCACCGTCGAGCTTGGTCATGATGAATCCGTCCATGCCGATCGCATCCTCGAAAGACTTGGCAACATTAACGGCTTCCTGACCGATCATTGCATCGGCAACGAGGAGTTTCTCAGTGGGATTGACCTGGGATGAGATCATCTTGAGTTCAGCCATGAGCTCATCATCGACTACGGTACGTCCTGCAGTATCAACTATAAGGTAATTGCAAAGGTTATATCTTGCTTTTGCTTCGCCGTCGCGGGCTATCTTAACGGGGTCCTTCTCCTCGGGATCGATATAGCAGTCTATACCCACTCCGTCAGCCAGGATCTTGAGCTGCTGGGCAGCTGCGGGTCTGTGAACGTCAACGGATACAACCATGGGCTTCTTGCCGTCCTTCTTGAGAAGCTTGGCAAGCTTAACTGCGGTCGTTGTCTTACCTGCACCCTGGAGACCATAGAGGATAATAGTCGTAAAACCCGTAGGAGATACAGTGAGCTTGGATTCTTCAGATCCCAGGAGTTCGACCAATGATTCTCTAACGATCTTAACGATCTGCTGACCCGGTGTCAGGCTGCCCATAACATCGGCACCCAGGCACTTCGTGTTCATCTCATCGACGAATTCTTTTGTTACTTTATAATCGACATCAGCCTCAAGAAGAGCCATGCGGATCTCGCGCGTCATCTCCTTAAGGTCGGCTTCAGTGACACGGGACTTGCCGCGCATCTTAGCCGTTATGTTCTGAAGTTTTGTCGACAGACTCTCAAACATCTATTCTTTAAAGCTCGTCGGTTAATTCAACGAGCAATCTCCTTGCTTCTTTCGTATCCTGCATATCGAGTTTTTCTATGGCTCTTCTTGCAAGATCTTTCTGTTTATCGAACATCTCTATCAGTCCAAGACGGCTTTCATATTCTTCGAGCTGAGCCTTGCCTCTCTTAATGGTGTCATGCACACCCTGTCTTGAGATATCACAGGTCTCTGCGATCTCAGATAAAGAGAGGTCCTCAAAAAGATAGAGTTCCATGATGCCCCTCATCCTGTCAGTGAGCAGATTGCCGTAAAAATCCAGTAAAAGCAGGTCTTTCGCAGTCTTTCCGGACATGTTCCGCCTCCTTGCAAGAAAAATGCACCTTGCGAATTATATCGGAAGGTGCATTGGCTGTCAAGTGTTTTTACTTGTCAGATAAGTTTTCTTATAATGCTCTCAGGAACTCATCGATCGCATGGGCAGCCGTCTTGCCTGCTCCCATGGCAGATATGACGGTAGCAGCGCCTGTTACGGCATCACCGCCGGCATAAACGCCTCCCCTGGAGGTCAGACCCGACTCATTTACGACTATGCCACCCTTGGAATTGACCTCAAGACCAGGGCTTATATGCTTGATAAGAGGATTTGCCGACGTGCCGATGGCAATGATGACGGCATCACATTCGGAATAGTATTCAGAACCTTCGATCGGGACTGGTCTTCTTCTGCCGCGGCTGTCAGGTTCGCCGAGTTCCATCTTGATGCATCTTATGCCCGTAACAAAACCGTTCTTGGGATCCCTCGGGTCTTCCTTGTTATAGAAGCCCGTGATCTCAACGGGGTTTTCGAGGAAACGGAATTCGATGCCTTCTTCCTTGGCATGCCTTACTTCCTCTTTCCTTGCGGGAAGTTCTTCCTCGCTGCGCCTGTATACGACAGATACCTTTGCAGCGCCGAGCCTTAAAGCCGTCCTTGCAGCATCCATGGCGACATTGCCGCCTCCGACGACGACAACGTTGCTTCCAACCTGTATGGGCGTTGCAGTCTTGGAAGAATATGCCTTCATGAGATTACTCCTGGTAAGGAACTCATTGGCTGAATACACGCCCTTGTAAGATTCGCCGGGAATATTCATGAAATTGGGAAGTCCTGCGCCGGAGCCTACGAACACGGCCTTAAATCCCATGTCGAAAAGTTCATCTATTACGAGAGTTTTCCCTATTACGACATTTGTCTGTATATCGACACCCATCGCCTTAAGATTTTCGACTTCTCTTGCAACGATCGTCTTGGGAAGACGGAATTCGGGAATGCCGTAAACAAGGACTCCGCCTGCAAGATGCAAGGCCTCATAGACCGTGACCCTGTATCCCATGGAAGCAAGCTCGCCTGCACAGGCAAGGCCTGAAGGACCTGAACCTATAACGGCAACCATATCCCCTTCTTCGGGAACGGAAGCTTCTTTAACGGGAACGGTGTCATTATGTCTGTCGGCAACGAATCTTTCGAGATTGCCGATCGCAACGGGCTCATACTTGATGCCGAGAGTACATCTGCTCTCGCACTGGCTCTCCTGGGGGCAGACTCTGCCGCAGACTGCAGGCAGAGATGATGATTCGGTTATTATGTCATATGCGCCGTCATAGTCTTTATCATTCACCTTTGCGATAAAAGAAGGTATGTCGATATTGACAGGACACCCTGAAACACAGGGCTTGGATTTGCAGTTAAGGCATCTGGACGCTTCCTGAAGAGCAAGCTCCTCAGTGTAGCCGTAACTTACTTCCTTGAAATTGTGGATTCTCTCACCCGGTTCCTGGGTGGGCATCGGAGTCTTCTTGGGTATTATTGCCATATTGATTACTTCCCATCTGCCTGCTTCATGATATTGCAGGCTTCATTAAATGCTTCACGCTCGAAAGCGCTGTACATCCTGCCGCGGCTCATGGCCTCATCGAAATCGACCTCATAGCCGTTGAAATCAGGTCCGTCTACACATGCAAACTTAGTGATCCTCTCTCCGTCACGGATAAGGGTAAGCCTGCATCCGCCGCACATTCCGGTACCGTCGATCATGATGGGATTCATGGATACCGTAATGGGAACTCCGAAAGGTCTTGCAGTCTCTACAGTAAACTTCATCATGATGACGGGTCCGATCGCAATTATGCGGTCGAATTTCTTTCCGGATTCGAGCATCTCCTTAAGAGGCATAGTCACGTTTCCGTGTTCACCGTAAGAGCCGTCATCTGTCATTATGTGAAGATCATCAGAGATCTCTTTGAATTCATCTTCCAGGATTACAAGATCCTTGTTGCGGAAACCGATTATCGATGTAACGTTGGCTCCCATCTTATGAAGTTTGGAAGCAACCGGCATTGCGATGGCACAACCGACGCCGCCGCCTACCACGCAAACATTCTCGATTCCATCAAGTTCTGTAGCGGTTCCGAGAGGGCCGACAAAATCAACTATGGAATCACCGGGTTCCTTGGCATTGAGTTTCTGAGTTGTGGCGCCGACAACCTGGAATATGATCCTTACTGCTCCCCTGTCAGGATCTGCGCCTGCAATAGTCAGAGGGATCCTCTCGCCAAGATCATCAACTCTCAGGATGATGAACTGCCCGGGCTCGGCTTTCCTTGCGACAAGAGGGGCTTCGATCTCAAGAGATGTGACCGTAGGGTTAAGTACCTGTTTGCTGATTATCTTATACATCTTTGCCTCTCCTCATCAGATCGAGAATCCTTCAAAGGATTCATGGAGTAATACTTCAAAATCCTCCTGAGCCATCTCTTCTCCTGTCTTCCAGGCGATGGAAGCTCCTCCCATCTCAGAAGACTTGGGGAAAAGGACATCAGTTCCGATCTTGTAATATTCTTCTTCGGTTATGGGCTTATTATCCGCATCCGTGCATTCGATGGTCTCTTTCTTTCCGTCAACAGTTGTATGCATTGAACCTAACAAGACCAGTTCGACCCTCTTGGTATCAGGATTGAGAACCATGGTGTATAAAGATTCCATGCTCTCGGCAGAACTTACTCTTACAACATCCGTTACGGCATACTGATAAACGCCGTCTATGACATAATAATTCATGGTTTCGACACCGATATCGGGAAGTGATGATCCTTCCTGCTCCTCGCCGTCAAAATGGTATTCATCCAGTTTCATATCTGCATTGACTTCAAATATCTTGGCTGTGGTATACAGTCCGCTGCCCTGTATGGTAGAAGCAATGATCTCAAGCCATCCGTTCTGATTGAGATCTGTTACCGCATAAAGATATTGAGGATCTCCATCAACAAGCCAAAGATCGTAATTATCGACGATAATGTCCATCTGAATAGCCGTATCAAGGATCTCAGGTTCAGTCTCCTGTGATGCTTCCGTCGTCTCAGATGTCGTCGTAGTCGTAGCTTCAGTAGTTGTGGTAGTTGCATCCGTCGCGGAAGTTTCAGAAGAAGAATTCTCCGGTTCGCCGTTCTTGCAGGATGCAAGACTTAAGATCATCATTCCGGAAAGGAATAATGCGATAATCCTCTTATTCATCTAAAAATCTCCCTTTTCTTGTTAATGATTTGTTTCATTGAAAAATATTATATACATATATTTTCAAAATTCAAAAACAAATCACGAAAAGGGTCAGACTGCCTTAACGTCCGGGTGATCTCCCCTGCCGGTAACTGCCTGATAGCCGATGGACTTAAGCCTTGCAGAGATGCATCTTGAACAAAGGGCGGCATCATCGGATATGCAGATCTTGCCGTCATATAACTGATACTTGCCGCGGTTTTCAACAGGTGAAAGATTGGGCATGATGACATTTGCACCGGCCAGGATGCCTTTCTCCCGGCCTGATGCTTCAGCTGTTCCGAGAGCAGTTGTGGCAGGAAGCAGGACTTTAGGCAGCATGAGCCTTATCAGCGACAATAATCTTAATGTCAGGGCTACATCTCCTGCAGGGCAGTCCGCAAAAGGAGTGTTCGCAGCAGGAAGGAAAGGGCCTATACCGATCATGTGAGGCTCGAATCCTTTCATGAACATAAGGTCTTCCACTATATGGTCAAGTGTCTGTCCGGGTGTTCCCACCATGATCCCGCATCCGACCTGATAGCCGATTTCTTTCAGATCATGAAGACACCTGATCCTGCTTGCCCATGACATCTTATCCGGATGGAGCAGGCCGTAGTGATCTTCATTGTATGTCTCGTGGCGCAGAAGATACCTGTCCGCACCGGCATCAAAATATGCTTTATATTCTTCACGGCTCTTCTCACCTATAGATAAAGTCACCGCGCAGTCGGGATGGCGCTCCTTGATCTTTGAGACTATATAACAGATGTCTTCAGTTGAATATGTAAGATCTTCGCCGCTCTGCAGGACAAAAGTGCGGAATCCTATGTCATATCCCGAATCGGCACATCTTATGATCTCATCAGCTGTCATGCGGTAGCGCTCACAATGCTTGTTTGATGCGCGGATGCCGCAATAATAGCAGTCGTTCTTACAATAATTGGAAAACTCGATTATGCCGCGGATATAGACATCTTTGCCGAAAATGCTTTGAGCAACTTCCCTGGCTTTTTCCGCAAGGTATTCATCACAATACGCTGACGAGAGTATCTCCTTAAATTCATCAGCGGAAAGTGCCGTCGTCTCATAGAGTTTATCTATCAGCTTTTCGATATTCTCCATATCATTCTCCGATCATCTCATAAAGATCAGGAAACACCTTGATGCTCCTCTTTAATATCCCGTTCATATAAGCGATCGCAAGACCGTAGTTCGTGACAGGGCATCCCAGTGCCTTGGCTGTCTTGATCCTGCTCTTCATCTCACGGTCGTTGAGCATGCAGCCGCCGCAGTGAAGAACGAGTCTATAGGGGCTGAGGTCATCCGCAAAGGAAATGCCGGACGTTGTATCAAAGCTGATCTCTTTTCCCGTATATCTTCTGATCAGATTGGGAAGTTTTACGGTCCCAATGTCTTCACATTGTCTGTGATGACTGCAGCCTTCTGAAATAAGGATTTTATCTCCGTCCTCTATCGAATCTAATGCTTTAAGGCCCTCAACGCAATCAGCAAGGATTCCCTTATGTCTTGCCATCAATATCGAAAAAGACGTCAAGAGGATATCATCCGGAACGATTTCCGAGACCCTCTTAAATGCCTGACTGTCCGTTATCACGAGCGCAGGCTTCTCCTTGAGCGACTTTATTGCTGCATCAAGCCCTTCGGGCTGAACGCAAAGGGTCGCGATATTGTATTCCAGAGCTTCCCTTATCACCTGCTGCTGAGGCAATATGAGCCTTCCCTTTGGAGCAGATGAATCGATGGGTATTACCAGTATGACTGTATCGCCCGCCCTGACCAGGTCAGAGATAAGAGGGCTTTCTTCAGGAATATCTTTTGCAAGGGATGCTATCTTTTCTTTAAGTTCATTGATGTTCGTCCCGTTAAGTGCGCTGACCGTTATGGAGTCAGAAGAAGCAGACTCAAATCCCTTTAGATCGGACTTGTTATAAGCGATCACATAGGGAATGTCCCTTTCCTTAAAAAGCGATAACAATTCCTTATCGGTATTTCTCAAGCCTTCCGTTGAATCCACGACAAGAACGGCAACATCGACTTTACGCAATATCTCACGGGTCCTTGCAACTCGCAGTTCCCCCAAAGATCCCGTGTCGTCGAATCCGGGAGTATCGATGATGACAACCGGGCCCATGGGCAGAAGTTCCATTGCCTTGCTGACAGGATCTGTGGTAGTGCCCTTGACATCGGACACAACGGCGAGCTGCTGGCCGGTAACAGCATTGACAAGACTTGACTTCCCGCTGTTGCGGGCCCCGAAGAATCCTATATGGATCCTTTCTCCTGAAGGTACATCATTAAGGCTCATAACAAACCCTCCTTTATTGGATCGAATCCCGTAATATCCGGTATCTTCTTAAGATAAAGACGCCCGGACATTGCAAGATGCGGTAATTCGATAAACTTTATGTTCTCGGGACAGACATGCTTATATAAGGGGTCTGCGATCACGGTTTTTGCATCTTTAAAGGCTTCAATGAAATCATCTTCCCTATGACAATAAAGATCATTTCCGGAAGGAGCAAGAAGCGAACTGTCGCATACAGATACAACCCGGACATCAATATCGTTTCTTTTCTTTATCCCTGCCGCGATCGAGGATGCAGTTACAATTTCTCCCGCGATAATTCTATCTGTCCCGTTGCGATTGATCTCCTCATATGAAATACAAGGTTTTGATGTTTTAAAAGCATTCCTCAGTTCCCTGAAAACCGTATCAGCAAAACCTGCCGCAGGGAATCCTGCAACATAAGGGATACCGAAACTCTCATAAAGATACTTTGCGCAGGCGAGGCCCGTTGAGGAAATAACGAGATTTACATCAGTTGAAACAAGATTGCCGCTGACCGCACCTTCTGACAGATCTCCCATGGCAAGTGAATACAAGACCTCAAAGCCGTTTGATTCCAGCATAGATACGACGGAAGCGATCGTCTCGGGATTTGCAAAGTCCAAAGGGGTTGCGCCGATGATGCCGGCTCTTATCTTCCCTGTTTTATTTGTCGTTTTCTTATCGATTCCCGAAGTCATTTGACGCACATATGCTTCAAATGCTTTCGAAGCTCCGGATGCATAATCTCCCGTCGCGTTAGTTGACACATAAAAGCAAGGGATCCCGGTCCTTCCTGTGATCACTTTGGCAATGCCTTCAAAATCGGTACCGTTAAGAAATGGTATCGGAGAATTTGCCAAGGCGATAAATCTTGGAGATAAAGCATCAGCGGCATCAAGGATCGCATTGATGAAGCGGTCGTCATTACCTGTTATGGCATCCATGTCATTAAGACCTGAAATATATATCAGACTGTCTTCATTGTACCAGCGGGTCTCATCGTGAGTGTTATATGTTGAATTACAGCCTGACGGATCATGGATCACGGTCATTCCGCCGAGTTCATAGAGAGCAGAAGCAGCGCCTGAAACGTCTCCTGTCAGGACAGGCAGGATCCTGAATGTATTTCTCATATGCAGCTTACACACCCCAAACCCTTTCTCGGAACGATATCTTCCGTGTCGGATTCATTATCGTATGCATCCTTTATAAGTTCCGATAATCTTATCAATCCTTTGTATCCGTAAAGACCTTTAGCCTCGATAATATTTACGAAATGCTTCGTTCCGCAAAACCATGCAGCCTTCTGTCCGATCGCAAGATAATCACCGTCCAAACGTTCGGAAACCCTGCATCCCGGAGCGATCGTGGCTTCGATCAGAAGATCAGGATATTTTTCTTTCAACAGTCCGAAAGCAGGCTCTTCTTCCAAAGAAACTGAATCAGCATATACTTTCTTTACGTTGATTCCGTGTTCAAGCAAGAGATAAGCAAGGCCGAAAGGTCTCGGATGCGCAGTATAATCGATCGCCACAGGCTTATCCTGAATATATGCTCTCAATTCATCAAGCGCATTATCAAGTCCGGTCTTGAGATCTGTCATATCCGGCAATTCAATTCCAAGAGAAACTGCAAGCCTTCTCTCCCCTTCTTCTATCTCTTCTGGCAGCACAGCGAAAGGAAGATAGAGATAAGGTATGGAACATCTCTCAGAAAATGACTTGACTCCGAGATCTCCGGTCGGATAGTTGCAGATATTTAAAGAAGCATTTCCAAGTTCCATATATTCTTCGAAAGTCTTCGTATCGAAGATCTCCCGGGTCTCATATCCGGCCTTGTGTATCAGATCAAATATCTCTGAATCCTTAAACAAAGGCATATCAGAGCCTAAAATATTTACGGTCTTCTCATGCCGTTCTGAAGACGGAACAACTTCAAGCATCGCACGGCGCAAGGTCTGTTCAGGCGTTATATGAAGTTTTTGCATGATCGGATCCATGAAAGCCCTGATGAAAGTAACCCCGGGAAATTCCTTCTCAAGATTGGAATATACATATTCAAGATCGCAGTTTAAGAAGTGGTGAACGCATACCGGGAATACTATGACAGCCGGAGGCAGTTCATCGAACTTCAAAAGGAGTTCCCTGATCCCCTCAAGAGTAACAGCCGTTATGTCTTCGGATACCATCTCATGTTCTTCCAGGACAACTCCCGAAATGCGGTCCAGCATGTCCATTTCCGCAGCCGTCATTATTACGCCGCGCATGCAGTTATCGGCACAGATATAGACCTGGTGCGACCCGGGAAGTTGCATTCCGATATGCACGATGTTCCAGGTCCCGTGCACTGGCGCGTTGAATTCAAGTCCTGCCTTGAAAGGCGCAGGGAAACTTGCATCTTTTATCTTAACTGCTATGGTCTTATCCATCTTCTCAACCTACGACGTTTGAATATGTTGTCTTTACCGTTACACCTTCAAGACATCCGATCCTGCCGGACACTTCACTCGTTATGTCCTGAGGCGCATCGATCGCGACCGTGATGATGCTTATATTTTTCGCGTGATAAGGAATACCCATTCTTCCGATTACGAAAGGAGCTGCTTCATGAAGGAGCTCGTTGATCTTTTCGACGGAATTCATGTCAGATACGATTATTGTAATAACGGCTACTCTTGTTTCCATACTTTCCTCCTTAATCAGCAGATCCTCGGCAGAAGTTCCTTTCCCGGAGGGGGCAGGAATGTCATGCCGCCGATGGATGTCTTCATGACTACTTTGCCTTTGTGATCGTCCGTAACCCTGCCGATTATCTTAGCGCCGGCAGTTTCTTCATAAGCGCTCAAGATCTCTATTGCCTTGTCTTCAAATTCAGAAGGCACGATGATCACAAGACGCCCCTCACAGGCAAGGTACAAAGGTTCAAGACCCAGAAGGCCTGTTACGCCGCGTACGGCAGGGTCCACCGGGATATCATCTGAAACGATCTCGATCCCCACATCAGATGCATCGCAGATCTCATAAAGCACGGTTCCGACTCCGCCTCTCGTGGCATCTCTTATGACGTGAGTTTCAGGGATCTTTGAAACCACGGCAAGAGCGGGATCTGCCAAAGGAGCGCAGTCAGATGTTACATCTGCTTCGATCCCGTACTCATCCCTTGCAAGCAGGATCGCACAGCCGTGTCTTCCGACGTCTCCCGTCACGATAATCGAATCTCCGGGCTTTGCAAAAGCACCGGAAAGATTTACTTCATTTTCTATGACACCTACTCCTGCGGTCGTGATAAACAGGCCGTCCACCTGACCTTTGCCTGCAACTTTCGTATCGCCTGCAACGATCTTGACGCCTGCCTTGCGGGCAGTCTCTCCCATGGCCTTAGCGATCTCTTCAAGGTCGGATACGGCAAAGCCTTCTTCGATTACATAGGAACATGTAAGATACAAAGGTCTTGCACCCATGCATGCGATGTCATTGACAGTGCCGCAGACCGAGAGTTTTCCGATATTGCCGCCGGGGAATTTCCAGGGAGATACGATGAATCCGTCTGTTGACATTGCGATCTTCCCTTCCGGGGCCGGCATTACGGCAGCATCGTCTGCGGTAAAATATTCATTATCGAGATTTTTCTTAAAGATACCGGCAATCAGTTCAGAAGTCTTATGTCCGCCTGAACCGTGGCTTAAAGTTATCTTATCTTCCATTATCGATCAGTCCTCCATACAAGTAATATGCCGAGCAGGCACCCTCATCCGAGACCATGCAGGCGCCGACCGGATGGTCGGGAATGCAGGCTTTGCCGAACATGGGGCATTCGAACGGCTTGATCTTTCCTTGCAGGACTTCACCGCACCTGCAGGGAGTCTTATATTCTTCCTTCATGTCGGGAATGGCAAACTTGACGCGCGCATCGAACTCACTGAATTCATCGCGGAGTTTCATGCCAGACATAGGGATCACACCGATTCCGCGCCAAAGCGCATCACAAGGCTCCATAAATTCATTAACCAGTCTCATTGCGGCAGGAGCTCCTTCTTCCCTTACTACTCTGGGGTAGCAGTTTACAAGGAAAGGCTCTCCCTCCTGACATTTCTTAACCGCAACTGCAAGCGCTGTCAGAAGTTCAGGACCCGTAAAACCTGCAATGACGCCGCTCGTGCCTTTGGCGAGCATGGCTTTGCAGTCAGCTGTTCCCGTTATTGCATGAACATGCCCGGGATAAAGATAGCAGTCAGTGGAATCAGCCAGGACTTCATAGGCTCTGGGCATCGTCTTGTTAGCCGTCAATATCGAAAAGTTCTTTATCCCCTTTTCTTTTGCATATTTGACTGCGATAACATCTGATGGGGTCGTTGTTTCAAAACCTACAGACAGGAACACAACCTCCCTGTCTGGATTCTTCTCGGCGAAAAGAACGGCATCCTGAGGCGAATATACAACATTGATCTGTGCTCCCTGCCCGCGTTCTTTGATCATGGAAGACTTGATGCCGGGCACTTTTACAAGATCGCCGAATGTCGTGATGACACATTCTTTTTCTCTTGCAAGCCAGCATGCCTCATCGATATAGTCCGCTGACGTAACGCACACAGGACATCCCGGGCCCGATATCAGTTCGATGTCATCAGATAACAGCTGTCTGATTCCGAGCTTGAATATCTCATGCGTATGGGTGCCGCATACTTCCATGATACGGATCTTGGGACCCTTATAACTTTTAAGTACCGTTGCCGCTTCGTTCATGACAGATACTCCTTCGCCAAAGTCTCTGATTCCGTAATGTCATCAGCCGTGATCCTTGCTATGGCAGCACCTGCATGGACCATAACGAACTCACCGGGTTCCAGGTCATCAAGGAGCGCTGCGGAAACTTCACGTCTTGCTCCGGATGAATCGACCAGGGCAACATCACCCTTGACGCTTACTACTTTTGCAGATAATCCTACACACATATTATTTATCCTCCGATCTTTGATAACTTATTCATTCCATACAGGGCCTGTCCCAGAGCAACGCCGCCGTCATTAGGCGGAACTACAGAATGGATCAGGACTTTTTTGCCTTCTTTTTCGAGTCTCTTTTTAACTTCTGTCAGCAGAAGCTTATTCTGGAAGCATCCGCCGCTTAAAGCAAATGTATCTATATCCCCTGCAGCATCCAGCGCGCATCTTGCCGCACCTTCGGCAAGCATTAAATGGAAGGTCATGGCGAGTTTATCAGGATCTTCACCTTTGATCCTTTCATCAGTTATAAATCTTACGATCTCATCTGTTGCAACGATCTTTCTTCCGGATCCCGATCTTACATATTCAATGTCAGGGATCACCGGTTCATTGATATTCCTTTCTGCGGCGAACTGCAGTTCCATTGCAGCATGTCCTTCAAATGTGGATGTCTTCCTGATCCCGAGGATGGCCGATACTGCATCGAAGAGCCTTCCCGTTGATGTCGACTTGACCGTATTGATCTTCTTTTCGATCATCTTGCTGATCGCCCTGAAAGCATTCAGATCACAAAGATCGAGCACTCTAATGACATCTTCGCTTCCATCTTTATAGATCGACCCTATCATCGAAAGAGCGATCCGGTAACCTTCACGTGAAGCGAGGTCACCTCCGCAGTGATCGAAAGGAGCGATGGATCCCGCTCTTTCAAACCCGTCGAGGCTGCATCTTAATATCTCGCCGCCCCAGATCGTGTCATCCTCACCGAAGCCCGTGCCGTCCAAAGCAATACCCATGACTTCGTCCGTATAGTCGTTCTCCGCCATGCAGGACAATATATGCGCATAATGGTGCTGAACCCTGATTATCTTTCTGCCGGATTCTTCCGCAAGAAGCGATGAGACATATCTTGGGTGAAGATCGCAGACGGCATATTCAGGATCCGTCTCGAGAAGTTTGTTCATCTTGATAACTGACGACTTCAAGACTTCTGAAGACCTCATATCTTCCATGTCTCCGATGTAAGATGACGGATAGAAGAGATTGTCATGCGCTATGCAGAATGTATTTTTTAGATCTGCTCCGTATGCGACAAGCTCACCTTTAAATTCTTTGCTCAGCATCATGGGCAGCGGAGCATATCCCCGGGAACGTCTGATCATATAGAGTTTCCCGTCGAGCGTATCCGTGACCGAATCATCGGTCCTGATATTGATGTCCCTGTCGTGGGATAGTATAAGATCACAAAATCCCGACAGCATGGAGAATGCTTCTTCATCCGTCGATGCTATGGGAGCGCCCGAGACATTGCCCGATGTCATAATGAGAACGGGACTTACCAATGTGTCATCCTTATAATCAAAGATCAAACAATGCAAAGGAGCATAAGGCAGCATAACGCCTATAGTGGGATTGCCGGGAGCAACCTTTTCGGACAGGAAAGGTACTCCTTCCCCCTCTTTCTTATCAAGAAGGACTATGGGCTTGTTATGGCCCGTAAGGATCTCTTCTTTGAAAGGATCCGTCTTGCAGTATCTTCTTACCGTATCGATATCTTTCATCATCACGGCAAAAGGCTTATGGGGTCTTGATTTAAGCTGTCTTAATCTTTCGACGGCAGCATCGTTTGCCGCATCACAGCAAAGGTGGAATCCTCCTATGCCCTTTACAGCGATAACCTTGCCAAGAGCGACTGCTGATCTAGCCGTTCTTATGGCTTCCTCACCTTTAATGTCAGTTCCGGCGATGTAAACAGAAGGTCCGCAGTCATTGCAGCAGACCGGCTGGGCATCGTATCTTCTGGATGAAGGATCATAATATTCTTTCTCGCATACGGAGCACATGGGGAATTTCCTCATCGATGTCCTGGGTCTGTCGTAAGGCAAAGAATCCAGGATCGTAAGGCGGGGACCGCAGGATGTGCAGTTAATGAAAGGATGGAGATACCTTCTGTCATTCTTGTCATAAAGTTCGGAAAGACATTCATCGCAAATTGCAATATCGGGAGATACGAAGATCTCTCCTTCAACCTTGCTGCTCTCTATGATCTCGAAAGTCTTATATTTCTCATCAGGATCTTTTTCCTTGATATCCATCTTTAATACAGCGGAACGCTTGGGCGGCTCGTACTTTATCTTATCGATGAATTTTTTAACATCATCTTCTTCCCCCTGCGCCAAAATCTCAACGAAAGGTCCTTTGTTGCATACATATCCCGTGACAGCGCATGCTGATGCGTGTCTTGCAACGGTAGGTCTCATGCCTACTCCCTGGACTATGCCGTAAACCTTGATCCTGACGCTCTTCATGAATCGTCACCCGCAGAAGATACCGCATAGTGCGGAAGGATCATGACTCTGCCTTTATAATCGGGGATCAAAGGCAGATAAGTTGCATCACAAACGAGGTTATCAAAACCGCCATTCATTACAAGATGTGTAAATTCATCTTCTTCCGTGAGGATGAGATCTCCTTCCTGCTTGAGCTCATCATGAAGAGTAAAAAATGTTGCGGCAGTAACGTCTGATCCGGACTTATTCCTTATCGAATATCCCGCGACTTCATCATGGACGACCAATGTCCTGCCTTCCGGTATAACAAGATCAAAGACTGCAGGATCTTCGATCTTATATTCTGTTCCAAACCTGCTGTTTAATTTCTTCACGATGTCAATGCCGCATGATGAAACTGCGACATTAAGGATGTTGGACGATGCATCCATAACATCTTCCAAAGAAGCGCCGCAGCCGTACATACGGACATTCCCGTAGCCTTGTTTCTTATAATATTCAAAGACCTTGTCGCGAGAAGACCTTCCCATATCAAGGGGAAGCGCGCCGAATATTCCGACTGTATTTTCATCGGATGGTCTTTCATCCTTTGCAAACTTTTCGAAAAGCCTCACATATGCATCAGATGCACCCCTGTCATAGAGACGCATGCCGTTTGAGGAAACAGCGACACAAGGCTTCCCTGTCTTGCGTTCGATCATGTATGTGAGAGCATTATAGTCAGTAGCTATTACGGCCGGAACGGGAGTTCCTACGAGAGCCGTAAACTTATATTCTCCCGCCTCATGGGCTTTGACTATCTTCTTTACGAGAAGCTCATCTCTTCCCAGGATCGCATCCATGTCGCGGAGACCCGCAGAGAATATGCCGGCAGCAGTATCCTGCCATCTGGGCTCATCAAATCCGCATATGTTGCCGGTGCAGCCGCCTGCATCGATTATCACTATCAGAGCAGCGGAATCGTAAAGAACTCCGACGGCTCCGGACTGGTCAGGTGCAAATGGCGTCAATACTTTACGAAGACCTTTCATGACAAAGCCTCCTCTATCGCATCGATGAGCTTGACTATTCCCTTGTAGCCATAAGGCTGAACATCCGAATTCCAGGGGATGTTCGGAACATCGGGACAGTAGTATGCGGCATCCTTGCCGAGAGTCAGATCAGGGGCATCTTCTGATGCCGAATAATTGATCATGGAAGGATCAAGATTACAAAAGAGCATAGTATCAGGAGATAACTCAGCCAGTTTCTTAACATAGACAAAGTAATCCGGAGAGAGAGTCGCATAGATCTCACCGACCTTCATACCGTATCTGGTGAGCGTCAGCGCAAGTTCAAAAGGATTGGCGTTGATGCATTCACCGATATTTACTTTCCTGCCTTTGTATTTCTCCATGAAAGCCCTGATCTTATCTTCCGCCTCATCATAGAAGACCGTATCATCCATCCCGGTTCCCAGGATCTGTCCCAAAGCCTTATACTGCTTTGCAACCTGATCTATCCCGTAGACTCTTGTAAGCCCCGCATAAGGGATCTTCAAGTTGTTATACATGTCTTCTGCCGCAGGATTTGCTTCGTTATTGAGGACCAGGTTAAGATTTGCCTGACTCATCTTAAGAAATTCATCGTAACTATTACAAGTTCCGATCTGTCTTATATCATCAAATCCGATGCTCTTTAAGAGTTCAAACATCTCGCAGTCAGGATCTACGGGAGCAAAGAAACCAAGGAGATTTATTGCATTCCCTTTCCTTACTGAGGGGGCAAGCAGAGAATATATCTGCTGCCTTACATCCACCATCGGAGGTCTCCTGCCTTCACGCGTTAATGCATACATATAGCAGGGCGCGACACGGACGCCTTCCACAAGTTCTTCGCACCTTGCGCAGACTCTTTTCATATCCGTCCCCAACAGCGCATCAACACAGGTTATGCATATCATTACGGCCCTGGGCCTTACTTCGCAGAATTCCACTATCTCCTTAACTGCCTCAGGGATCTTCTTAAGATGCCTTGAAGTAACAAGATCCGTTTCGTCCATCATCAGATAGAAGAACCTGCCGTTATACTCGGGATTTTTCGTTACATATCTGGTATTTCTTCCGCAGCAGCCGGGAGCCACTATCAGCATGACGGATTCGGGCACTGCAAGTCCTGCCCTCTTAACGCCGAATCCTTCCGCGCCCGGGGAGTTATATGCAAGCGTTGCAGGCGAACTATAGACAAGGCCCTCATTTCCCTTCAACCCGGAAGGGATATTGTCCTTGCCCAAAGATGCTATATAGCCCGCTTTATAACTTACTGCTCCTGCCATTATCACCCTTCTCCTTTAAGGAGGTCTTCCGCAAGTTTCTTAAAGCAAAGGGAAGCTTCGCAATCAGGGGCACCTTCGATTACGGTCATGCCCTGATCTTCACAGATATTGATATCATCGCTTCTCGGGATCCTGCCTACGACCGGAACATTATGTTCCTCTGCAAAGGCCTCGACTTTCCGGTCCTCATCGGGGATATTCCTGTGGTTTAAGACAAGTCCTTCCACCCTTGCATAACTTCTCTCTTCAAAATTCTTTACCGCCGTGATTATGTTGTTGGCTGCATAAAGGGCCATCTTCTCGCCCGATGTAACTATAAGGACCTTCTCGGCATAGCCCTGTCTTATGGGAGCCGCAAAACCGCCGCATACGACATCGCCCAGAACATCGTAGAGAACCACATCCGGCTTTACTTTATCGAAAAGAGCAAGCTCATCGATGAGATCGAAAGTCGCGATTATGCCTCTGCCGGCACAGCCCAGGCCCGGTGTGGGGCCCCCGGTCTCGATGCATACGACTCCGCTGAATCCGACACGGGAAATATCTTCGTATGTATCTATGTCAGCTTCGTCGCGGAGCATATCGATAACGGGCTTGACAGTATTGCCTCCCAAAAGGTTCGTAGTAGAGTCGGCTTTGGGGTCGCACCCTATCTGCACGACTTTCTTCCCCATGGAAGCAAAAGCCGCGGCAAGATTTGCTGTTACGGTGGATTTACCGATCCCGCCTTTACCGTATATCGCAAGTTTGAGCATAAAAAATCTCCTTGATCCGCGCACGGCAAGGAGAATCCGTCTTAACAGGATATATCTGTCATTGACTATTCCCGCTCGGATGATTCCTTGCCGTCAGAGTCTGATTGTTTTTTAAATTATATATCATTATAGGATAAATGCAACTTAAGCCGTCAGGCGTCAGAGTCTTATCCACATCTTGCAGTAAGCCTGTGTCCTTGCAGCAAAATTATTCCCCTCAAGGAGATTAGCAAGCTCTTCTTTCCCGTACCATTGGGCAGTGATCTCTTCTTCATCCGAAGTACTGGGCTTAAATATGCCTTTAGCCTTGCCCAGGATGCACATGCTCTTCTCATTCGTTATGCCTACGCCTGAATAACTGACGGGCCAGATCTCGTCTACTGATATGAGTTCAAGCCCTGTTTCCTCCTCAAGTTCACGCTTGGCAGCTTCTTCGGGGGTCTCTCCTTCATCGATGAGCCCTGCAGGGAAATTATAAGCAAAATCCCCTACCGCCATCCTGAATTCCTTGTTGAGCAGGATCTTGGAACCGTCTTCACTTGTTACGATCAGGATGACCGCATCACATTTATTGGCTTTAATGTCTTCCAGCGATTTAAGGTCCTTATTGCGGCTCACCATCTCATAGACCTTGGTGTTTCCCAGGGCCGTCTCATATTCGGCATCGTATGAAGTGATGTATTTTCCTTCATGCGTCTTGCTTATTCCCTTAAAGATCATTTTCCCGTTCCTTTTGCGTTTTGATACATATATTTTACACCAAGTTTACCGTTCTTCCCGTTAACAATTATCCAAGTTGGGTTATAATTAGGCTACCAAGATAAAGGGAGGATAGAGTTATGTCATTTCAGAGAGCATTGTGGCACAGCGGACTTACATATCAGCAGAGGTGTAAGAACTGCGGAACACAGATCAGGTATACTGATGAGAGCCTTGATTTCAGACCCTGGTATGCAGACGGCTTCGTAGTCTGCCCCAAGTGCAAGGCCAATATCCGTCACAGCGAGGCATTCGCCATCAATCCGGACGGAACCCCTTACAACAACGGAACAGGCCCCGTTATGGTTAATCAGGCTGCTCCCGTTCAGCAGGGCGTTGTTTCCGGCATGATGTATTGCAGCAACTGCGGCAAGCAGTATAATCCCGCAACGGATCATTTCTGTTCGGGCTGTGGCAACAAGCTGGGCTGACTTATCAGTAGTAAAGACCTTTTCGGGCTGCCTAGGATAAGGCAGCCTTTTCTTTTCGAAAAAAAACCGCAGATCAATTGCTTGACATGCGGTCATCTGCTGGAGCCAAAGGTGGGAATCGAACCCACGACCTATTCATTACGAGTGAATTGCTCTACCCCTGAGCCACTTTGGCTTGAATAGCCTATAAAATATACAAGTCTTCAAATTTTCTGTCAAGTATCAGCAAGTATTTTTAAGTCAAAATCCGTCTTAATGATATAATTGAATCTGAGGTGAAATATATTATGTCAGGCGCACGCTTATCTTCCGCCATAAGGCTTATTGCATCTGTTACGGCAATATCCGCCGTGATGATGTTCTTCGCCGCCTGCAGACCGGACAAAACCTTAATTCCCGACATTCCTGTTCCAGATGATACATCCGTCACGGAATCTTCCGCAAGCGAACCTTCCGGCAAGGAAAAGACCGGGCCCGAACTGATCACTCTTAACGTGGCGCTTCCTTATCAGGAAAGCACCGTCAGATTTCTCGCCTCGATGTATTATGCCAAGAAAAACAAGCTATGGGACAGCTCATATAACGGCATGAACTTTGACCTGACATCTCTTGATGCCGTTAATCCCGATTTCATAATCAACTCAACGCTTATCGCAGACGAAGGAATGACTTCCACGGCCCTCAGTTCCATGGAGGACAGCGGGATCAAGCCCGACCTTTACCTGGCAGCGGACATTAACGATGCAATAGGATCAGGCTTTGCAATGCCGGTCAATGAATTTATGGGAAATGACTCGGCATATGATAATGACAGGATCTATGCCAACTGTGCGATGCAGTGCATCAAGGACGGCAATTCATACGGCATTCCCCACACCATGTCGGCTGAACTGATCGTCGGAAACAGCGATTACATCCCCTCTGAAGGACGTCCTCCGATAATCTATTCCTGTGACGATCTTTCAGAATATCTCGCAAAAATCAAGACCGAGTACACGGGTGTAATCCCTCTTATGTCGGCAAGCGACCTCTTCCCTTACATAGGCAGCGCGTTAAATCACGGGATGAGAACATCTTACATGCTGAACGAGGAATATAAGTCTACTCCCTCCTCAGCAAATTATATTTTCGGAGACGAGAAAGAATATATCGCTTCCTTATATGAATCAGGCCTTTCTGCCGACAGGGATTCCAACGGAGCGTCGCCTGTATATTCAAGACAGTGTGCATTATGGGTATCTTCTTCAGCATCTCTTAAGACATGGGAAGCCTACTATCCTTCAAAGATATATACCATCCTGCTTCCCTCCTATAACGCAGATAACCAGTCGCCTGCAAATGTTCATGTATATCCTTTGTGTTTAAGGACCGGTTCTGCCAACGGCAAGCTTGCCTGTGATTTTGCATCTTTCATCTCTTTCGATACGGATGCCCAGCTGCTCATACAAAGGCTCGAAAACCGTTCCGGCTTCTTCCCGGTAACAAGGAGCAGTGCCGTATGGGATGAGATCAACAACGACGCCACATTCGGACAGACATCATATATATTAAGGCAGATCTTGGACAATGCGGAATTTGTTCCCGCAGACGATTGCGATCCTGTCTTCAGAGCCACTAAGAACTACTTTAAGGATTTCGGAGCCAAGGACGATTATTCGCTGGAGGAACTTTATGGCAATTGAGATCAGAAGAGTTCACATAAGCGATGCCAGAGATCTTTCAAAGCTCGGGCTGATCAAAGGCAATATCACAAATGCCGAAAGCGAATTGCGTTCATTTTCGGAATCATCCGACTGCAAATATAAAGTAGCATTATCCGATGGCAGGATAGTGTGTCTCATTAAGATCAGATACTCCTCCCTCGCGCCAAATGCCGATATAAGGCTCGATCTTATAAGCGAAAGCAAAGACCTTGCCGGAGAGATCTTAAGATCCGTTCTCAACAAATGCTTCATCAGGGAAAACATCCATAAGATAAGCATTATCCTTTACGGTGAAAACCTTTATCTTGAAAAGGTATTGCAGGAGGAAGGCTTCATCCAGGAAGCCGTCCTTAAGGATGAGATAGAGACCGCAAACGGTTTTGAAGATGCAGGACTCTTCTGTCTGCTCAGGCCGGAATACAGAGGATATAATTTCTGCTTTGTCCCCTTCCCTCTCGGAGTCGTAGTCGTAGGCGGCGGATCCGATATGATCGACAGGCTCAGCCTCCTACATTACGGAGATACTGTCGAAGATCCCTTTGCAAGAGATGTTGCCCTGCATTCGGGCTTTTTGGATGATTCCGGAAGACTTCTTGCCAATAAAGATGATCTTTATAAGCTGGATGAATCATCCGGTGAAAGCCTCCCGTCAGAAGTTTGGAAAGCATACAGGGAACTGACAGAATATTTTGAAAAGAAGAGGTCTTCTTTTACTGTCAAGGTCGATCTTAAGGATTCAACGCCCTTCCAGCGCAAGGTCTGGGAGGCGCTTACCAAGATCTCCTACGGCAACATGAGATCTTATGAGGATATAGCCAAAGATGTCGCCGAATCCCCTTCCCAGGCAAGAAAGCTTACCCGCGCCGTCGGCGCAGCATGCTCCGATAATCCTTATCCCGTGATAATCCCCTGCCACAGGGTAATCGGAAAGGACGGCACATTGGTGGGCTATGCCGCAGGCCTTGATATCAAGGACTTCCTTCTGACACACGAGACTTTCTCTTATATAATCCCGCTTAACGGTGATAATGATGTTTGATATTTCGGAGGATATATAATGGCAAAACACGATAAGATCGATCTGGGTGTATCCACATCCCTTAATCCGGTTCCGGTTGTGATGATATCTTCTTCATCCGATGAGGTTCCCCGCAACATATGTACTGTCGCATGGGCAGGAACTGTCAATTCAGAGCCTCCCATGGTATCCATATCACTCAGAAAGAGCAGGCTCTCCCACGAAATGATCACATCATCCGGGGAGTTCGTCATCAACCTCGTAAACAAATCCCTCGCAAAATCCTGCGATTTCTGCGGAGTAAGATCCGGGCGCGATGTCGATAAGTTCTTAAAATGCGGACTCAATTCCTATCCTGCCAAGGGACTTACGAAAGCCGTTGCAATAACCGAGTCTCCCCTTTCTTTATCCTGCAAGGTCAAGGATGTTATAGAACTCGGGTCTCATGACATGTTCCTGGCGGAAGTCGTTGCCGTAACATGCGATTCCTATCTCATGGATGAAAACGGCAAAGCATGTCTGGATAAAGCCGGATTAGTGGCATATAATCACGGCGAGTATTTTCTTCTGGGCGAAAAGATCGGATTCTTCGGTTATTCCGTGGCTGCCCCCGATGTGCTCGAAAGAAGACTGAAGGAGCATTCATAATATGATCGTCTTATATATCCTGCTGTCGATACTTGCTTTGATATTGCTCTTTTTCCTCTTTCTCTGGATCGTTTCCCTGCCTGTTGACATAAACAGGTTCTACGAAAAAGACAGCCGTTTCTACCGCAAGCTTCTTTACTTATGCACTGCAATAGCCGTCTTTTTCGTAAGGATAAAGATCACTGTAAAAGGCAAGGAACAGATACCTGAATCTTCTTATCTTTTGGTAGGCAACCACAGATCCAACTTCGATCCTCTCCTGACCTGGCATGTTTTCAAAAAATCAAAACTGTCTTTTATCTCCAAGCCCGAAAATTTCCATGTTCCGATCTTCGGCAAATACGTAAGGCGCATCTGCTTTATGGGTATCGACAGATCCAATCCCAGACAGTCGATGAGAGTAATAAATGCTGCGGCAGATCTCATAAGATGCGGAGAGGTCTCAGTAGGCGTCTATCCCGAGGGCAAGCGCAGTTTTGACGGAACACTGCTGCCCTTCCATAAAGGTGTTTTTAAGATCGCTCTCAAGGCCAACTGTCCCATCGTAGTCGTAGGCATCAACGGAACCGAAAAGATACACAAGAACGCCCCATTCAAAAAGACCGATGTTGATATCACCGTCCTGAAAGTCATTAATCCCGTTGGAAAGACTACAGTGGAACTGGATGATATGGTAAGGTCATTGCTTGCTCCTTACGATCTATCCCGGAAAGAAACAAAGTAAAAAGGCTGCCCCGCAAAGCAAGGCAGCCCTCATATCCGTTATTATTCTAAAGATCAGTGAGGCATCTTGTTAAAGAAATTTGCAAGAGGCTCGACTATGTCATGCAGGTTCTTTATTGATTCGTTCAAGGTCTCAATATCGACATTCGAAAGATTATCGATCGCACTTGATGCATTCTCGGTATTTTCAACAACGAGCTTATTAACGTTGCCGACCATCTCATCGATGCCGTCGATACTGCCCTGAGCATCTCCCAACGCGGTCTTCATCTCCGTAAGTCCTGAGGAAAAGCTCGTTACAGCAGTATCTATCCCCGTGATCGTGGTGTTGATGTTGTCTATCGTCATTACCACTTTGGGCAAGATGATACAAAGCCCCAATGAAACTATCAGCACGAATACTGCCAATATAAGAGCCAAGATATTAGTCTTCGTCTCCGTCTTTTGCTGACTCCTTACGAGTTCAACCAGAAGATCATGTTCAGACATGCCCGAAAGGTCACCCTTCTTTGTCTTTTTCTCCTCAACTGCTGCCGTTTTTCCGTTTTCTTCCATATTAACCTCCTTTAAATTTGCGTAAGGGGCGCCTTTGAGCGCCCCTTACGATCTTTTATTTTCTTCTGTTGATATCAGTGATGGAACAGTCTGATGCCGTTGAATGCCATGGCAATGCCAAACTTGTCACAGGTCTCGATGACCTGATCGTCACGGACTGATCCGCCGGGTTCAACAACATAGCGGACGCCGCTCTTATAAGCACGCTCGATATTGTCGCCGAAGGGGAAGAATGCATCTGAACCAAGGGAAACATCAGTGTTCTTGGAGATCCATTCTTTCTTCTCTTCACGGGTAAGAGGAGCGGGGCACTCGGTGAAGAACTTCTGCCATGTGCCTTCTGCCAAAACATCCATATAATCGTCAGAGATATAGATATCGATGGTATTGTCTCTGTCAGGACGTCCGATATCCGCCTTGAAAGGAAGGTTCAATACCTTGGGATTCTGCCTCAGCCACCAGTTGTCGGCCTTGTTGCCTGCGATCCTGGTGCAGTGGATCCTTGACTGCTGTCCTGCGCCTATACCGATTGCCTGACCGTCCTTAACAAAGCAGACGGAATTGGACTGGGTATATTTCAGAGTGATGAGAGCGATCATGAGATCGATCTTCTTATCATCGGGGATATCCTTCTTAGCCGTTACGACATTGGCAAGGCTCTCTGTGTTAACGACAAGGTTGTTCCTTCCCTGCTCGAATGTTACACCGAATACCTGCTTTGTCTCAATGGGATTGGGAACATAATCGGGATCCATCTTAAGGATGCAGTATGAGCCCTTTCTCTTGGACTTTAAGATCTCAAGAGCTTCGTCTGTATAACCGGGAGCGATGATGCCGTCTGATACTTCTCTCTTGAGCATGGTAGCCGTGATGGCATCACATGTATCGGAAAGAGAAACGAAATCACCGAAGGAGCTCATTCTGTCAGCGCCTCTTGCTCTTGCATAAGCGCAAGCAATGGGGGAAAGTTCTCCCAAGTCATCTACAAAGTAGATTGCCTTTTCTGTATCTGAAAGGGGCTTGCCTACTGCAGCGCCTGCCGGAGAAACATGCTTAAAGGATGTTGCGCTGGGAAGACCCGTTGCGCGCTTTAATTCGGATACGAGCTGCCAGCCGTTGAAAGCATCAAGAAGGTTGATGTAGCCGGGGCGGCCGTTCAGGACCTCAAAAGGGAGTTCCGTGCCGTCAGCCATGAAGACTCTGGACGGCTTCTGGTTGGGATTACAACCGTACTTCAATTCCATTTCGTTAGACATTTTTATATGACCCTCCTAAAAATATTAAACGTTTTTGTTGACGATCCTGGTCTCTGCCTCGCCCGTTGCGATATCGATGAAACGGACAAAGAGAGAAACCTTGTTATCCTCATTAAGAGCATTCCAGAGATTATCCGTAAAAGCATCGATATCACCGTCGATGGAAACCTTTACGGGCTCGCCTTCAAAGCTGGGAAGAGGATTTCCGTTGCCGATGTAGGTGTGGATGATCCTGCCGTCACCTGCCAGAGGATTAGTGTATGTGAAAGTATGTCTTTCGCAGGAATCGGGATTGCCGTCAGCGCTCTTTAAGATGGACATGGCATAGTTGAATGTATTATTTTCGATATGAAGGATGCCGGAGATCCTGGGCGTATAGTTGGGAGCATCATCTTCGAACTCACGGGTTCTTAAAGCCTGCTCGAATGTCTGCTGCTTATCCATCTGCTCGTAGATCGTATCTGTCTGGTCACCATTGGTAACAATGGTCTTGTTCCCGAGAACCCTTACAGGCGAATAGATGATGAGATGGGGATCTGTAAGCTTTGAGGGATCGAAAGCCTCTGTCTTGATACCGTCAGCCGTGGGAACAAAGACACGGTTTCTGGAGTTAACGGATCTTCCCATGATGAAGTAACCCGTTACGGCATACTTTCCGCATGCGCTCTTTCCGATTACGATACCGCGGCCCGGGTACTCGTTGCTCTTGACATAATCAAAGAGATTCTTCTTTTCCATAGTGACATCCTCCTATTTAATCTTTTACGTAGGCAATATTATTTTCGATCGTAACCTTACCGTCAGCTATAAGCCTTATGGCTTCAGGCAGGATTACCTGCTCGCATTCCTTCATTATCCTCTGCTGTAAGATCTCAGGCGTATCATCAGACAGGACGTTAACAGTCTTCTGCAGGATGATGGGACCCGAATCGTATTCTTCGTTAACAAAATGCACAGTTGCGCCGGATACCTTGACACCCCTTGCAAGAGCAGCGACATGAGGTCTTATGCCGTACATGCCTTCACCGCAAAATGACGGGATCAATGCCGGATGGATATTGATTATCCTGTTTGAAAACTTCTTAACCGTGAGAGGGCCTAACAAGGACAGGTATCCAGCAAGGACGATAAGTTCGCATCCTGCATCGGAAACTGCATCCAGGACAGACTGATCCCACTCTTCGAAAGAAGGATAATCCTTGGCTCTCATGACGACAGCGGGGATCCCGTTATCTGCAGCTCTTGTCAGAGCATATGCATCAGGAGAAGACGACAAAACAAGACCTATTTCTATGTCAGAAAGATAGCCTTCCTTAATCCTGTCGATTATTGCCTGAAGATTGGTTCCGCCGCCGGATACAAAGACTGCGATTCTCATTTTCATCTTCCTTTACTGATACTTGACTTCGTGAACGGAATCATCATTCTCTTCGGGAAGGCCTGCAATGAAATTGCCGTCAAAGCATGCAGAGCAAACTCCGCAGCTGATGCCTTCAAGTGATGCCTTGAGAGACTCGAGGCTGATATAACCCAAAGAATCCGCGCCGATCATCTTGCAGATATCATCAACGGACATGAAGCTTGCGGGGAGTTCCTCGCCCTTGGAAGCATTGACACCATAGCAGCAAGGGAATCTTACCGGAGGTGAAGCGAGACGCAGGTGAACTTCCTTGGCGCCGTTCTCTCTCAGGAATGTAATGATGTGCTTTGTAGTGGTTCCTCTTACGAGAGAGTCATCTACGATACAAACTCTCTTGCCGGAAACGGCTGTCTTAAGAACGGAGAACTTCATCCTTACTGCAAGTTCTCTTTGCTGCTGTGTGCTCTTGATGAATGTTCTTCCGACATAGCGGTTCTTAAGGAGTCCTGCGCCGTAAGGAACACCCATTCCCTCTGCATAACCGATCGCAGCAGGATTACCGGAGTCAGGAGCACCGATAACGATGTCGCAATCACAGGGCTGCTCCTTTGCAAGACGTCTGCCGACTCTTACTCTCGACTCGAAAACATTCATGTTGTCGATAACACTGTCAGGTCTTGCAACATATACATACTCGAAAACACAGACTTTGCCGTCTTTGTGATTACCATTGCAGCCGCCGAAATATGTGGATTTTACTCCGTCTTTGCTGATGGAGACGATCTCACCGGGATCAACGTCTCTTATGAATTCGGCATCCAGAGCATCAAGAGCGCAGGATTCGGAAGACAGGATATACATATCATCCTTCTTACCGAGTACCAGAGGTCTCAGGCCGAAGGGATCCCTTACGCCGATGATCTTGTCTTCGGTCATGAAAGTCATTGCATAAACGCCTTTGATCTCCTCACAGGTCTTGGCGATAGCCTCTTCACAGGTCTCAGTCCTTACCCTGTTGCGGGAGAACAAAGAAAGAATGATCTCCGAATCAGTATTTGTCTGGAAGATGGCACCGACGTTCTTAAGTTCATCTCTCAAAGAATTCTCATTGTGGATGACAGAATCAACTACAAGAGCGATATTGCCGACGCGGGACTTGATATGGATAGGCTGGATGGCATCGTTGCCGGAATCCTTGGGAGATCCGCCTCTTGCGTGTCCAACGGCTGCACAGCCTTCAAGAGCCGAAAGGGTAATGTCGTCAAAAACGTCAGTTACCAGACCGTTGCCCTTGTGGACAATAAATGCTCCACGGTCGTTGATCGCTATGCCTGCGGACTCCTGTCCCCTGTGCTGAAGGGAAAAGATACCGTAGTATGCGGTCTTTGCGACCTCATCCAATTTGCCTTTTGTGTCGATACATCCGAAAATACCGCTCATGTTTCACCTCATATTTTAAATTTTATGAATTCATATTTTTGATCTTGTCCTGAAGATTAGCGTCACGCTTGTCAACTGATTCGGCAAGGCTCTGCTTGTAGTCGGCAAGTTTTGCAGCCAGGACTTCATCAGACAAAGCCAGGATCTGGCAAGCCAGGATGGCAGCATTGGCAGCACCGTCGATCGCGACTGTCGCAACAGGTATGCCCGTAGGCATCTGGACTGTTGCATAAAGAGCATCCACACCTGCAAGCGCGCCGCCCTTACAGGGAACGCCTATAACGGGAAGCGTGGTATTGGCTGCGAGAACACCTGCAAGATGAGCAGCAAGTCCCGCTGCAGCAATGATGACCTGAACACCGTTGCCCTTGGCATTCTTTGCAAGGCTTATCGCCCTTTCGGGAGTCCTGTGTGCCGAAGCTACTCTTGCTTCATAGGACACATCGAACTTCTCGAGCATCTTAAAACAGTTTTCCATTACGGGGAAATCCGAATCCGAACCCATTACTACCAATACCTTAGTGTTACTCATAACGTTACTGCCTTTCCGTTTTAATCACTCATCTTCAGTCGACCATTCAAGGCGCTTCAAGCACCTGTAATAGTCCTCAGAACCCCATTCGTAAGGCTTCGGACAGAAGTCGTTGCCGGGGCGCGTCGATGTCTGAGCATAGGGAATAACCTTCAGTCTATAGTCTACGCAATTCCCCCCTGTCTCGTCTATAAGAAATTTGCATTGAATTATCACAGAATCAGGGTCGCTCAATCTGTTATTTCCACCAAAACAGAAATTTGACAAACTGTAGATTATGTAGCGGCCGTTGTAACACTCGATGGGCTGGAGCCTGTGGGGATGGGATCCCACGACTATGTCGGCCCCGTGATCTATGAGAGAACGCCCGAGATCCTTCTGGGCGTAGTTGGGTTCATAGGTAGCTTCAACGCCCCAGTGACAGGAAGCGATGATTATGTTGCAGCCTAAACCCTTGAGCTGATCGATCAACGCATAACCCTGGGATGCGGTTCCGTTGTTTGACAATCCGAACATTCCGATAAGCACCCCGTTGACTTCATATGTGGCTACATAATTCTGGTCGGACCAGATGATGCCGTACTTATCGAGATTCGCCCTGGTATCGGAGAGTCCTTCCATGAGATAGTCCTTGGTATGGTTGTTTGCTATATTGACGGCTTCTATGTTAGCTCTCTTGAGCATCTCGAGGTTTTCGGGCTTCATGGCAAAGCAGAACTGCTTGATCGCATGAGACTTTCTCTCGGTAACGGCATTCTCGAGATTCGCAAGCGTCAGGTCGTCAGCTGCAAAGATATCCTTGCAGTTCTTAAAGCAATAATCCTGATCTGAACCTACAACTGCATCAAAACATACGGAATTATGAACATTAACATCCTGGGTAAGTGTAAGATCGCCTACAAAAGAGACCGTTACTTCTTTGGTCGGGACTTCGATGTCGGTTAAAGATGCAGATGTGCTCTCTGAACTGTCGGGAACGGTTGCTAAGGATGAAGCAGCCTCCGAAAGTTCATCCTCGTTTACGCTTGCCTCGGGACTTATATCCCTTGTAGTATTCTGTGTGACATTATCGCTCGCGCAGGATGCTGCGAGCATCGGTATGGACAAACAAATGATCAAAGCGATGGCTTTGTAGCGGAACCGACTCAATTCAACTGTCACCTCTTGTTTTATCTGGAATTTATTATAACAATAAAATATTATAATCAAGCCACAGTTATCGCCGAAAAACAAAAAATTGCCCCGCTTTTGCGGGGCAATAGTATTTGGATCAATATCCTTCAGATCAGATCTTGGGGCACTGTGCCAGAGACTTTGCTATCTCTTCATCAGTCGGAACATAATCTTCCATTGTTCCGTCGTTATACTGCTGATAAGCAACAAGATCGAAGTAACCTGTTCCGGTAAGGCCGAAGACGATGTTCTTCTCTTCACCGGTCTCCTTGCACTTAAGAGCTTCATCGATCGCAACGCGGATGGCATGTGAACTCTCAGGAGCGGGAAGGATTCCTTCGACTCTTGCAAATGTCTCTGCTGCTTCGAATACATCTGTCTGCTTGACCGAACGCGCGGTAATGAGCTTATCATCGTAGAGCTGGGAGATAATAGGGCTCATGCCGTGATATCTTAAGCCGCCTGCGTGGTTAGGAGCGGGGATATAGCCACTGCCCAGAGTGTACATCTTAGCCAGAGGACAAACCTTACCTGTATCGCAGAAGTCATATACATAGCTGCCTCTTGTAAGAGACGGGCAGGATGCGGGCTCAACGGCGATGATCTCATAATCAGCCTCACCTCTGAGCATCTGTCCGACGAAGGGCGAGATAAGACCGCCGAGATTGGATCCGCCGCCTGCGCAGCCGATGATCATGTCTGCCTTGACTCCGACCTTATCAAGAGCTGCCTTTGTCTCAAGTCCGATAACGGACTGGTGGAGCAATACCTGATTAAGGACGGAACCCAAAACATAACGGTAGCCTTCCTGGGAAGTTGCAGCCTCAACGGCCTCAGAAATGGCGCATCCGAGGCTTCCTGTAGTTCCGGGGAACTGCTCATTGATGGCTCTTCCGATATTCGTATCCATTGAAGGAGAAGGAGTTACCTTGGCTCCGTATGTTCTCATGACCTCACGTCTGAAAGGCTTCTGCTCGTAAGAGACTTTGACCATGAAGACCTGAAGATCCAGACCGAAGTAAGCGCAAGCCATGGAAAGGGCCGTGCCCCACTGACCTGCACCGGTCTCCGTCGTAACGCCCTTGAGGCCCTGCTTCTTTGCATAATATGCCTGGGCAATGGCCGAATTGAGCTTATGGGATCCGGATGTATTGTTTCCTTCAAACTTATAATAGATATGAGCAGGTGTATCAAGGAACTTTTCAAGACAGTAAGCCCTTACCAGAGGGGAAGGTCTGTACATCTTATAGAAATCCTGGATCTCCTGAGGTATATCGATATAAGGAGTCTCGTTATCTAATTCCTGACGGCAAAGCTCCTCGCAGAACACGGGAAAGAGATCTTCTGCCTTCATTGCCTCGCCTGTGCCCGGATTGACGAGCGGTGCGGGTTTGTTCTTCATATCAGCGCGGACGTTGTACCACTTGGAAGGGATCTCATTCTCCGCAAGATATATCTTGTAGGGGATTTCCGACATAAAATCATGTCTCCTTTCGAAAATCATTTATTCTTCTTATAGAAAAATCAATTAATTATAAACCACAGACAGCCTTTTGTGATAAACTTTTCGGGTATCAGATACTAAACACAAGGAACATTAATGAAAACACACGATTTTTACTACGAACTGCCTGAGGAATTAATAGCCCAGCACCCGGTCGCGACAAGGTCCGATTCAAGGCTCCTTCTTCTCGATAAGAAAACGGGAGAATATAGTGACAGACATTTCCGTGACCTGCCGGAATTCTTAAATCCCGGCGATCTTCTCGTGATCAACAACACAAGGGTCATCCCCGCAAGACTCATGGGCGTAAGATCGGATACAGGCACCGTTGTTGAGATATTCCTGCTCAAAAGGCTCGACGAAAAGCGTTGGGAGACTTTGGCACGCCCGGGCAAGAAAGTCCGTCAGGGCCGCAGGATCTCCTTCCCCGGAGCAGGTCTTGAAGCAGAATGCGAGGATGTGCTGGAATCAGGCAACAGGATAATGAGATTTGAATACGAAGGGATCTGGGAAGAAGTCCTTGACAGAGCCGGTACATTGCCGCTCCCTCCCTATATCCACGAGAAACTGGATGACCCCGAAAGATACCAGACCGTATATTCCAAAGACCCGGGTTCAGCCGCTGCGCCGACTGCAGGTCTTCACTTCACTAATGAGCTCCTTGATGAGATCAGAGCCAAGGGCGTAGGCATAGCAGAAGTAACGCTTCATGTAGGGCTCGGAACATTCCGTCCCGTTAAAGCCGAAGAGATAACAGAACACGAGATGCATTCCGAATGGTACGATTTCCCCAGGGAAGCATCCGACATGATAAACGCAGCCAGAAGATCGGGCGGCAGGATCATATCTGTCGGGACCACTTCCACCAGGGTCCTCGAGACCGTCGCTTCGGCAGATCCCGAGATGAAGCCTGCTACGGGATACACGAACATCTTCATCTATCCCGGCTATGAGTTCAAGTGCATCGACGCGCTCATCACAAACTTCCATCTGCCTGAATCGACTTTGATAATGCTCGTATCGGCTCTTGCCGGCCGCGAAAACGTATTGGAAGCATATAAGCACGCAGTTGAGGAAAGATACCGCTTCTTCAGTTTCGGCGATGCGATGTTCATAAGCTAGAAGACCAATCGGAGGATCAGATATGGCCATAAGTCATCCGGTATATTACGAACACATTCACACCTGTAAACAGACCGGCGCAAGGCTCGGAAGAGTCCATACGCCTCACGGTACTTTCGACACGCCCGCATTCATGCCGGTCGGAACGGCAGCAAGCGTAAAAGGCATGTCTCCCGAAGACGTATCAGGCATGGGTGCCAACATAATACTCTCCAACACTTATCACCTCTGGCTAAGACCCGGATCCAAGATCGTAGCAGGCGCGGGCGGTCTTCATAAGTTCATGAACTGGCCGGGCGCGGTCCTTACCGACAGCGGCGGATTCCAGGTATTCTCACTTGCAAAGCCCAAGAACATCAAAGAAGAAGGAGTCATGTTCAACTCCCATATCGACGGGGCAAAAAAGTTTTTGACTCCCGAACTTTCCATGGAGATCCAGAATGACCTCGGAGCAGACATAATCATGGCTTTTGATGAGTGCTGCCCCTACCCTTCCGAATATGAATATGCGAAAAGATCTCTCGAAAGAACGACCAGATGGCTCGCCCGCTGCATAGATGCCCACAAGAACACCGATAAGCAGGCTCTTTTCGGCATAATACAGGGATCGATGTATAAAGACTTAAGGCAGATGAGCGCAGAACAGATCACTTCGTTCGATCTTCCCGGATTTGCGATCGGGGGCTTGTCGGTCGGAGAACCCAAGGACATTTTCCTTGACATCCTCGGAAGCACCGTACCCCATATGCCGGAGGACAAGCCCCGTTATCTCATGGGAGTCGGAACTCCTGATTATCTGATCGAAGGCTCCATAAACGGAATAGACATGTTCGACTGCGTAGTTCCCACCAGGATGGGACGCCACGGAACGATCATGACATCGAAAGGCCGTAAGATAATCCGCGACAAGAGATATGCTGAATGTTATGAATCAATGGATCCTGATTGTGACTGCTATGCCTGTAAGAACTTCTCGGCAGCTTATGTAAGACACCTTCTTAAAGCCAATGAGATGTTCGGGCTGAGGCTTTGCACATACCACAACATCCACTTCCTCTTAAAGCTCATGGAGAGGATCAGGGAAGCCATCGCTGAGGACAGGCTGGCAGATTTTGCGAAGGAGTTCTACGAGGGTTATTACAATCAGAATTGATATTCTTGTTTGTTCTTTTCAGGGGTTTTTTCACCAAACACTGTGTAATCGAATGTTTAGTGAAATAATTCCCTGATGTTTTTCACCAAACGAATAAACAATTGATATTTGGTGAAAAACATCAAGCCAAATCAACAGATTATTTCACCAAACAGTCCATACCAAGACGGGTGGTGAAAATTTCGGCTTGTTTTTTTCACCAGATACCCCGAAAAAAAGCAGTTAGTGAAAAAACACCCGGATTACACCTTTATGCACACCGCAGACAGATTCCCGCAGAGGAGTTCCGTCTTATCGGATACCCGTCTTACCATGTAATCCATCCATTCATTGCAGTCTGAGGAAATGAGGGCATCCGCGAGCATCCCTTCGTTAGTCAGGTTGGAATAGAAATTCTTAACGGAACATACGATCATGTCACCTTCCTTAAGGCCGTATATGCCGTTTGGCAGGGTCATCATCTCACCGTTATTCGCGATACAGGCAAGGACCTGTCCTCTTCTCAGGGAATCGACCTTGAGAGAATCATCTATCCTTAAGACCAGATATTCTATGTCTTCGGGTATCTTCTCATCCAAAGCAGCGCATATCGTTTCGAGCTGATCTCCTTCTTTGGAGTCCTTTAAGACCTCGCTCAGGACGAATGCGCAGCTTAAAGTGTTGATATATTCTTCTTTTCCGCAAAACACTGCTGCCGTAAAGAAGGGCAATTCGGACACGAAGACTTCATCGTAGTAGTTTTCGGCATTTCCTTTATGTTTAAAGCAAGCATAATCGATCATGGCGGCACCCTCAGAACAGACTGCTGTCCATCTTGATAACGATGGCAGTGTAATTATCCTGTCTCTTTCTCTTGGCGCTCCTGATGCGGAGCTTAAGCTTTTCGGCGATCGCCGTAGCTGCGCCGTCTGTATAACGGGGAACTGTTACGACGGGAATGGCATCGGTAACGCCGTCGGAACAGATGATGATCACATCATCTTCCATGAGCCTTATCGGTGAAGAAGTCCTTATGACCTTGGAATTGAGGTTTCCGACAAAATCCATAAGACCTTTGGAACTCTTGTTGATATAGGCTTCATGCGTGTTTTCTCCCGCTGAAGCATATTTCTTGACCAGATAAGAGATGTAATTCTGCTTCGGGTTTAAGACCGTGGCAGTGCCTTTTCGGACAAGGATTATGTTGGAATCCCCCAAACTGTAGAAATTCATGGCATTGGCATAAACATGGATCATGGCAAGCGTTGCGCCGCCTCCGAGCCTGTATTTTTCATATACTTCGTCAGAGATCTTACGGATCTTGGCAGCATTGGCTTCGGTGTCTTCAAAACTGTAAGGATATTCTTCAGCCAGTCTCTCAGTCACGTATCTTGAGATGACCTGACCGTCGGCAAGACCGCCCATACCGTCGGACACGGCAAATATCGTGCCGTTAGTTGCGGAATCCGCTATCGGGGATATGTAAAGAGAATCCTCCTGATTCTTTCTCTTGCCCTTGCCTTTGAAATAAGCGGCATCGCAATAGAGGAGATAACCGCCGCCGCTGCTCGTAACCTTACGGATCTTCCTCACCTTAAGGATATACATTATGAAAAAATAGAGTGTAACAAGGAAAGCCGTGCCTATCACGGTCATGCCGATAAAGAACCATAACCTGGCGCTTTCAACCAGATAAGACAGATCAACCATGGCAAGATCTCCGTTTCAAAGCAAAGTCCCTCTCCTGATATTTACGATACCTTAAGTTTTTCCAAAACCCCTGCAAACTCAGCCATCTCTTCGATCGAGCGGTCGGCTATGGCCTGGCATTTCATCTTTTTGCCGTCTTTCCCCTTGAACTTGCCCGGCATGGGATTGACTATTCCGAAGTTGGCATTCATGGGAACAAAATGCTTGATCGAAGGATCAGACACATAGGCAGCCATGGCTCCCATTACGGTGTTCGAGCCGGGTTTAAATGGTATTTCCATGTCTAATGCCTTAAGAGCCGCATAATAGCCTGCAAGGAAACCTGAGGCTGTTGATTCGATATATCCTTCGACACCGGTCATCTGGCCTGCGAAGAAGAGATTCTCCCTGCCCTTGAACCTGTAAGTGTCTTCAAGATGAAGAGGCGAATTAAGATAGGTATTCCTGTGCATGACACCCATCCTGTAATACTCGGCATTCTCAAGGCCCGGGATCATGCCGAATACGCGCTTCTGCTCATCCCATTTAAGCCTTGTCTGGAATCCTACCAGATTGTACATGGTCTTTGCTCTGTCATCCTGACGGAGCTGCAGGCAGGCATAGGGTTCTTTTCCCGTACGAGGATCGATGAGCCCTACAGGCTTTAAAGGTCCGAATCTCATAGTATCTTCTCCCCTTGAAGCCATTGTCTCGATGGGCATGCATCCCTCGAAAACTATCTCCCTGTCAAAATCCTTTACGGCAGCTCTTTCGGCTCCGATCAGTTCACGGTAGAAAGCAAGATATTCGTCTTTATCCATGGGGCAGTTGATGTAATCGTCTCCGCCCTTGCTGTATCTTGATGCGCGGAAAGCCTTGCTCATGTCTATGGATGAACCCATGACGATCGGGGCTGCGGCATCGAAGAAATGAAGAGTATCATCTCCGCATAATCTTCCGATATCATCATAAAGTTCCCCGTCAGTAAGAGGACCTGTCGCGATAACGGTGATCTCGTCATCAGAGGGGATCTTTGTTATCTCTTCATTTATAACGGTGATCTTGTCCGAAGATCTGATCCAATCGGTAATAAAGCCTGAAAATTCCTCCCTGTCGACTGCCAGGGCTCCGCCTGCGGGGACTCTTGCCTTATCGGCGGCTTCCATGATAAGAGATCCCGTGATCCTCAATTCCTTTTTAAGAAGACCGACTGCGTTGGTAACGGCATCGGCTCTCAACGAATTGCTGCATACAAGTTCTGCAAATGATTCTGAATGGTGCGCGGGAGAATACTTTACGGGTTTCATCTCGTAAAGCTTAACATCTACTCCCATCAGGGCAGCTATATGCGCCGCCTCCGATCCTGCCAGGCCTGCTCCTATAACGTTTATGACAGGCATATTATCATTCTTCCTTGTCATCGGAAGACTTCTTTGATGAAGAAGTCTGGCGCTGGGTATTGGTCGTACACTCCTTATTGGAACATCTGGGGTAGACTTTCTTGCCGTACCTCTTCCATACCATGTAAGCGCCGCAGACCGAACATGTCCTGCCGTCTACAGGCAGATCCCAGGAGATGAAATCACAATCCGGATCCTTGCCCTTCTTGTCACATGTATAGAAAGTCTTGTTCCTGTATTTCTTTGATTTATGGGTAAGAAGGCCCGAGCCGCAGTAAGGGCATGTACCCTTAGCCTTAACCTCGACATTCTTCGTATATTTGCATGTAGGGAAATTGGAACATGCTATGAACTGGCCGTACTTGCCGTCTTTCATGACTAGATCTGCACCGCACAAAGGACACTCCTCGCCGGTCTTTACGGGTTCGATTACGACCTTCTCTACAGTATCCATGGCATTTTCGACCTGCTCATGGAAAGAAGGATAGAATTCATTGACTACATTAGTCCATTCCTTCTTACCGGATTCTATGTCGTCAAGGTCCTCTTCCATGCCGGCAGTAAACTTGACATCTACGATCTCGGAGAAATTCTCGTTAAGAAGATTCGTTACGATCCTTCCGAGCTCCGTGATCTTGAGGAACTTGCCGTCCTTGGTCACGTAATTCTTTTCGAGTATCGTGCCGACAGTAGGAGCATATGTGGAAGGACGGCCGATGCCGTATTCTTCCATTGCCTTGATGAGGGTAGCTTCCGTGTAATGCGCAGGCGGCTGGGTAAACTTCTGAGTGCCGTCAAGGCCCAGATTCTTCATGGTCTGGCCTTCATCCACAGGAGGAAGAGTAACATTGGCGGGCTTATCATCATTATCGTCAGCGACAAGATCTTCCTTGATATCCGAATAGAGAGCCAGGAAGCCCTTGAACTTTATTGTCTCTCCCGTTGTCCTGAAAACGTCGGCGCCGCAGGATACTTCGATATTGACCGTATCTATGGCTGCTGCTGCCATCTGCGTAGCAAGGAATCTGTCCCAGATCAGCTTATAGAGTCTGTACTGGTCGGAAGAAAGGGAATTCTTGATGCTCTTGGGCGAAAGGTCGAAATGAGTGGGACGGATCGCTTCGTGGGCATCCTGGGCCTGGTTCTTATTCTTGAACTGCCTGTTGTACTTACAGAGGTACTCCTCACCGTATTCACTGAAGATAAGGCTCCTTGCAGCTGCAACGGCCTCATCGGAAACTCTGACGGAGTCGGTCCTGATATAGGATACGAGAGCCGTATGGCCCATCCCTGCGATCTCGATGCCCTCATAGAGCTGCTGGGCAACAGACATCGTCTTACGGGATGTAAAGGAAAGCCTTCTCGAAGCTTCCTGCTGCAATGTGGATGTTGTAAACGGAGGCATGGGATTACGCTCCCTGTTTCCCTTCTTAACGCCGGTTACCAGGAAATCGCCCTTACCGATCCTGTCTTTGATCTGATCAACGTCTTCCTTGCAGGAAAGCTTGACCTTCTTGATCCTGCCGTCCTCATTGATCCCGTGATAGGTAACCTTGAATGCCTCATTGTCGCGGTCAGGCGTAACAAGAGCCGTTAATGTCCAATATTCTTCAGGATTAAAAGCTTCTATCTCATTATCCCTGTCCATTACGATCTTCGATGCAACGGACTGCACACGTCCGGCGGAAAGTTTCTTCTTAACCTTCTTCCAGAGGAGCGGGGACAGTTCATATCCTACGAGCCTGTCGAGAACACGCCTTGCCTGCTGGGCATCAACAAGATCAAGGTCTATCGCTCTAGGGTTCTCTATTGCTTCCTGAACTGCTTTCTTGGTGATCTCGTTGAAGGTGATCCTGCAGGATGAATTGGAATCTATCTTAAGGACCTGAGCCAGATGCCATGCTATTGCTTCTCCCTCGCGGTCAGGGTCCGTTGCGATATATACAAAATCGGATTCGGCTGCCTTATCCTTAAGCTCCTTGATGACTTTCGCCTTGCCGGCCATGGGAATGTAGATGACCTTATAATTGTTGTTGACATCAACACCCTTCTGATTCGGCGGAAGATCCCTGATATGGCCTACGGACGCTACGATATCGTAATCCTTTCCCAGATATCTTCCGATCGTCTTTGCCTTTGCGGGGGACTCTACAATAACTAATTTCTTACCCATACAATACCTTTCCTTAACAAGTCATTTCACAATAATAATACTTTTTATTACATCATTATACGATTGTCAAGACATATTTCCCGTCGGCAAGAGTCAGTTCACCTGCCCCCTCAAGAGCGATCAAAAGACGTGTTACGGCCGGCACAGACAGGCCGAACAGGGCGCAGAGCTCATCCTGGGAACGGCCTTTAAGAGACAGTTCATCCTTTATAAGATTTTTCCATTCATTATCTGACATGAGTTCCGGAGTCTCCCTGGCTTTTTTTCTAAGATCGGTCACGGAAACCCTTGCATGCGGCATCAGTTCCTTCAAGTCGATCCCCTTCATCTTCTTGTTCAAGAGCGCAGTAATTACGGCATCTTCTACCATATTTACATTGATAAGAGGCATCGCGCCGTCTGCAAGGAGCAGATTGCCGCCCTTGCATTCCTCCGAAAAGATATTATTCGGCAGCACGAAAACATCCTTTCCCTGGCCGGCGGCAAAAGATGCGGTGTGCAAAGTTCCGGATATCTCCCCTGCCTGCATGATGAGGCAGACATCACCGATCCCTGCTATCAGCCTGTTGCGGGAAGGAAAATATTGTCTTACGGCTCTCATTCCGGGCGGCATCTCGGATACTACGAGGCCTTTTTGGCAGATCCTATCGTATATGTCCCTGTTTGAATCGGGATAGACATCATCAACACCTCCCGCAAGAAAGGCTATTGTTCCTCCGGGATTATCAACTGACGCCTCATGAGCTGCCCTGTCAGTCCCTGCGGCCATGCCTGATGCTATGACAACGTTTTTCGAGGACAGACTGTCTGAGAACCTGTTCGTGGCATAGACGGCATATCTTGATGCATCTCTTGAGCCAACAACGGATACACAGCCGCATTTGTCGCACTTGGCAAACATGCCCCTTACGCCCTTGGCGAAAACGACATCCGGCATGCCCCTTACGCACTTCCAGTTATAAGGATAATCAGGATCTTCCCTTGATACGGTGAAGATATTGCCCTTTACTGCCCTTTCGATATAATCGTCACAAAGCCTGCGGATGTCATCCGATCTTTTCTTTAATTCACGGATAAGTTCTTTTGCTTCACGTGATCCTTTATCCTTTGCATTGGTTTCGATCAGATCCATATCAGCAAAATCCCTGTGGGACTGACAGATCCCTTCCTTATGGAGGTCATCGAGCTTTTTCCTGGATATCTTCAGCATCTGGCGCATCGCAGTATAATAACAGTCTTCGAAATTGATATTGTTCATAAGCAGCTCTCCATTCTCCTGAACATAACGGCTTCATCCACATCTTCTTCGGAAATGTCGTCCCGCCCTTCAAGGTCCGCGATGGTCCTTGCGACCCTGATGATGCCGAGATAACCTCTTGCAGACACGAGTCCCTTATCCGACAAAGACTCCAAATGATCTATTGCTTTTGCGGGAAGGCGCATGATGTCGGCATAATTAGCGCATATGACATTGGAATTATATGTATCTTTGCCGAATGACTTATATCTTTCCTTCTGCATCTGCCTTGCCAGAGAAACGGCTTTGGCAGCCTGTGGTGATTCTTTTTCAGTTTTCTCATCCTCCAGGATCGACCGCTTGGCCGTCTTATCGATCGATGTCATCTCGCATATGAGATCCATCCTGTCAAGAAAAGGTCCTGACAGCCTTGAGAGGTATTTTTTCCTGGCATTCTTTGTGCATCTGCACTTTGATCCGCCTTCGAAAGCATATCCGCATTTACAGGGATTTCCGGCGGCAACGAAGACATAATTGGCCGGGAAACGATATCTCCTCCCGTCTGAATAGATCGTTACCGACCTGTTTTCGAGCGGCAGCCTCAGCATATCAAGGACAGGCCTTTGAAATTCGGTTATCTCATCCGCGAAAAGAACGCCGTGATTGGCAAGAGCCAATTCTCCGGGCGTAAGTTTCCTTGAGTTGCCTATGAGTCCCGTTACGGTAATGTTCTGATCTATATAACGGTATGGTCTTGTTATCAGGCCTGATTTATCACCGCATTCCAGGAGTTCATTGACTGAAAAGATATCGGATGCCTCATCTCTTTCCAAAGGAGGCATTATGCCTGATATGATCTTTCCCGCCATGGTCTTGCCGCAGCCCGGACTTCCGAGAAGAAGGACCGTATGGTTGCCCGCGGCGGCGATTATAAGTGCGCGCTTGGCTTTCTGCTGACCTTTAAGTTCGGAAAGGTCGATCTCGCTTGCAGGAGCCTGCAGGAATTCTTCTTTCCTGTAATCGACCGGTTCGTAGACGCCATATAGGAAGATCTCTCTCAGGTCTGATAACGTTTCCACCGTCATTGCCCTTATCCCGGCACATTCAGCCGACTTTACGGATCCTGAGGGGATTATGACGATATCGGGCTTATCTTCCGATATGCTGCATAATCTGACGGCACATGCAGGAGTCGCCTTAACTTTGCCGGTCAAAGACAATTCCCCTTCAAGGTAGACTTTGCAATCCGGCTGGCTCAGCTGCCCTGAAGCAAAAAGTATGCCGCAGGCTATTGCAAGATCGAATGAGGTGCCTGATTTCTTGATGTATGCGGGACTTATCCCGACCGTTATATGTCCTCTGGGCATGGAAAATCCGGACGTGATAAGAGCCGATCTTATCCTTCCGTAAGATTCCTTGATCGATGCATCGCAAAGACCGATTATGTCGAAAGTCGGGATCCCGGGGGTTACCGAGACTTCTATTTCCGAAAGCGTTGCGCTTATTCCTTCAACGAATGAAGAATAAACTTTTGATAGTTTTAATGTTGCCGCCATGATCCGTCACCTCCTTTGTAAGGAGATGATAGACCTTTTTCGAAGGCAAAAAACTACGAAAATCTCACAAAAAACTACAAAGTCTCAATTTTTCTTAAATCATCCTGCAAGGCCTGCACTTCTTACCGAATATGATGTAACATTAAGGATTGTTTCACCGTCTATCTGCAAGGCGACCGGCCTGTCAAATTCGACCGTTACTTCCTTGCCGCGCCTGATCTCGACCATGTTCTTATACTTGACATGTTCTCCCTTGAAAATCTTCGGGAAAGCTATGAGCGTTCTTATCTTGCCCTTGCCGTACATTACCATGCAGGACACCTCATCGTTATTGAGCCTGTCCTGGTCAGGCGTCGGATACATGCCTCCGCCGTAGCAGCGCCCGTTCATAGTGGGAGCGATCCAGGTCTTGTCGTATTCTTTCGTAACTCCGTCAACAGTAACCTTGGCATGTGTCGGCTTATAGTGGAAAAGAAGCCCCTTGATCGCGATGCCGGTATAATCGATCTTCTTTTCACCGGCTTCCCTCATCTTGTCGCCTACTTCACAGCAGTAACCGTCAATGCCGTATCCTATGCCGTTTATGAACCTGTAATCCTTGCCGTTTACGCTAACAACGGGAAGATGCTTAAGATATTTTGTTATCTCGACCAATTCATCCGCGGGCTTGCCGATATCATTAAGAAAGTCATTTCCCGTTCCGGCAGCATAAAGATATACCTGATTGGGATAATCTATGTCATAACACTCGTTGACAAAATGATTCAAAGTTCCGTCTCCTCCGACGATAACGACCTTGTCATCAGGATCTATGGAATCAAAGAAAGCCTTGGGATCTTCGATCCCTAACACATTAGTAAGGACCTGATCTTCCTTGGGGACCGGAATGGAATCAAGTTTTTCCTCACCGCGGTTGTTGTTCGCCTTGGGGTTATACAATATCTGATATATACTCATGTGACCGCCTCCCTGGTACTTTATCCTCAAGTTGATTTTAACATAATGCATACTTTATTAATGTTTATTTGAGAATCTTTATTCATTGATATATAATAGCCCGCGAAAAGATAATTATCCGGAGGAGCAAATAAGATGAAATTAGGTATAGTCGGTCTGCCGAATGTAGGAAAGAGCACATTATTCAATGCAATCACCAAGGCAGGCGCCGAATCGGCAAACTATCCTTTCTGTACAATTGAACCCAATGTGGGCGTTGTAGCAGTTCCCGACGAGCGTCTCGATAAGCTCGCAGAGATGTATAACCCCCAGAAATACACTCCTGCCGTTGTTGAATTCGTTGACATAGCAGGTCTCGTAAAGGGCGCTTCCAAAGGCGAAGGCCTCGGCAATAAGTTCCTCTCTAACATCAGGGAATGCGATGCAATCGTTCATGTAGTAAGATGCTTTGACGATCCGGATGTTGTTCACGTTAACGGCAAAGCCGATCCCAAGACGGACATCGAGACAATAGAACTCGAACTGATCCTTTCCGACATGGAGATCATGGAAAAGAGGATCGAGCGCACACAGAAGATGATGAAAGGCGGCGACAAGAGCTATCAGGCCGCTTTGGACCTTTATCAGAAGATCTATAAATGCCTCGAGGGAGAAAAACCCGCAAGATCGCTTGAATTCGACGACGAAGAAACAGAGCTCACAAGAGATCTTCAGCTTATATCAATGAAGCCTGTTCTCTACTGCGCTAATATCGCGGAAGATGACATCAAGAATCCTGATATCCCTTATGTAAATGTCGTAAAGGAGATCGCAGAAAAGCAGAACAGCGAAGTAGTCGTGATCTCTGCCAAGATCGAAGATGAATTAGGACAGTTGGATCCCGAAGACCGCGAGATGTTCCTTGATGATCTGGGCATTGACAGCGCAGGTCTCGATAAGATGATCAAGGCTTCCTACAAGCTCTTAGGTCTCATCTCCTATCTTACCGCAGGTCCCCAGGAAGTCCGCGCATGGACCATCAAGAACGGGACCAAAGCTCCCCAGGCGGCAGGCAAGATCCATTCCGATTTCGAACGCGGCTTCATCCGCGCCGAAGTCGTATCCTATGATGACCTTATCGCATGCGGAACATACAATGCTGCAAAAGAGAAGGGTCTTGTAAGATCCGAAGGCAAGGAATATGTCATGAAGGACGGAGATGTTGTTCTCTTCAGGTTCAACGTCTGATCAGTCCAGCGTTACTTCCCCGTTGCCACTGATATCGATCTTATCTCCCATATAAGTCGGTTTGATCCCGAAGATGCACTGAAAGAAGTCTTTAGACATCGCAAGGACTTCTCTCGGGTAATATTTGGGATTGATGATGTAATTGCTCGCGCCCGCATCGATGCCGTAACATTCAATTCCGTATGAAGACGCATTATAAAGCGACCTGTAGAGATGGTATTTCTGCGTTACGACCAGAGCCTTCCTGATACCGAATATCTTGGATGCCCTGTACATGGTCTCATAGGTCGAAAAGCCTGCATGATCAAGGAAGATATCCTCCGAAGGAACGCCCATTTCAAGGGCATAATCCCTCATGACTCCCACCTCGTTATAATCATCCTGTCCGTGATCTCCGCTCATGAGTATCTTCGGAGCAGCGCCGGATCTGTAAAGTTCAACTGCAGTATCAAGCCTGTCAGCGAGCATGGGGCTAGGCCCTCCGTTCCAGGCTGCACAGCCCAATACGATTATGGCATCGTAAGATCCGTCCTTAATGGCAGAACCTGAAAAATCTTTACGGGAATAGACTCTCCCGCATGTCGAAAAGAATACGAACAGACTTGATATCAAACCAGTAAGTATCAATACAGCTGCCAAACGGAAACAGAAGATCAGGAAACTCTTAAATCTCGTCCTGCTCTTTATTCTCTTTATCATCTTCGTCTTCCCTGTCCTCTTTATCGTCAGGGCCGTAGAATGCTTCATCTTCGGCCTTAACCTGTTCTGCGGATCTCATCTTGCCCGCCTGCGCCTGTTCTTTTAACTCCTGTATGGTCTTAATCGACTTTACGAGCACGAACATGACCACAAGAAATATGAACAGGATCATTATCTCAGAGATCACGGCAAATAAAACGGGTATTTTCTTGGCAATTAAGATTACCGCCGTAATGAATGCCGTACCGGAAAGATAAATGGCGGATGAAGCTATAAGGAAACTCCTGTACTTTTTAAGGTCACCCGTAAATCTGCAGAAAATGCAAAACAGGAGTGCCGCAAGAGCAAAAGCATTAAATGCAAAAGCAAGTATGTGGGAAGGCGTCATACCCTGATACCTCTTTCAACAAGCTGGGTCTTAATGAGCTCATCCACCCTGGCATATGTCTGCTCCAATCTGCCGGAGTTATCTATCACGAAATCTGCAAGATCGGAATATTCTTCATCCGAAAGTTGCATGGCTATGCGCCTTTGTGCTTCTTCGTAACTTAAACCCCTGTCAAGAAGCCTTGATATCCTCGTAGCCGTATCACATGTTACGACCCAGACCTGATCAGACATATCGACAAATCTTTGTACCGGGATCGGAACATCAAGGATAAGGCACTTTGTGTTCTTGGAAGTCTCTTCTTCGATCTTCTTTTCCATCTCGAAGAAAACGTGCTTATGCACTATGGACGAGAGCAGATCCAGCTTCATCCTGTCGTGAAAGACTATATCGGACATGTATTTGCGGTTCATCGCTCCGTCAATGTCAACCGATGAAGGACCGAAGACCTCTGCTACTTCTTCCACGGCGCTTCCGCCTGCAGCAGTCACTTCGCCTGAGATCCTGTCAGCATCAAGAACAACAAGACCCTTATCTTCAAGATAACGGCTGACAGTCGTCTTTCCGCTTCCTATTCCTCCCGTAACACCTACGATAAACATCTTGCCGGAACTCCTTTATCCTTATTTTGCCTCAAGCCAGTCTTTGCCGGTATGGACTTCAGCCACCAGAGGAACCTTCAGTGAAGCCGAACCCTCCATCTCCTCTTTCAGGAGTTTTGCACATTCATCGGCAATATCAGGCGCACATTCAATGATCAGTTCGTCATGCACCTGCATAACGAGCTTTGCATCGGGGAATCTTTCTTCCAAAGCCGATTTGACCCTGTTCATTGCGATCTTGATTATATCGGCAGCCGTACCCTGTATGGGCGTGTTCATGGCAACCCTTAAACCGAAATTCCTGACATTTCTGTTCTGGCTCTTAAGTTCGTTCAAGAATCTCTTGCGGCCGAACATCGTTTCAGCGTAGCCCTTCTCTTCAGCCTGCTTCTTAAGGCCGTCAAGATAATTGGTAATCCCGGGAAACTGCTTTCCGTACTGTTTTATTATCTCGGATGCTTCGGCCATGCTGATCTTAAGGTCCGTTGCAAGTCCGTAATCGGAGATGCCGTATATGATGCTGAAGTTTACCGTCTTGGCTGATGCTCTCATCCTGTGGGTAACTTCATCTTCAGTTACGCCGAATATCCTTGTGGCAGTCATCTTATGGATATCTTCACCCTTAAGGAAAGCGTCGATCATGTATTCATCACCCGAAAGAGCTGCCAATAACCTTAATTCGATCTGCGAATAGTCGGCATCAACGAGCACCTTGCCTTCTTCTGCAGTAAAAGCTGCCCTTAATCTCGAGCCTTCATCGGTTCTTACGGGGATATTCTGAAGGTTGGGCTCAGTGGAAGAAAGCCTTCCTGTATTGGTCAACGCCTGAGTAAATGTCGTATGTATCCTTCCGTCAGAAGAGATGTATCTTACGAGGCCTGCGGCATAAGTGGAATCAAGTTTTGAAAGTTCCCTGTAATCGATTATAGGATCTATTACGGGACTGTATTTTCTCAATCTGTTAAGCTCGTCACTGTCAGTGGAATAAACGCCGGTCTTGCCCTTCTTGCCGTGCGGAAGATTAAGCTTATCCTCACTGAACAAAATATCGGAAAGCTGCTTTGGTGATCCTATGTTGAATTCTTCGCCCGTCATCTCATAAATGGAATCGCGGAGCTTATCCAGGCGCTGCCGGTATTCCGCATGAAGGTCATCCAAGATCTCCTTTGAAACATGCATGCCGTTGCGCTCGATCTTATCGAGTGTGACTACAAGAGGAAACTCGATCCCGTAAAGGAGCTTTTCGGCGCCTTCCTTTGCGATCTTATCCTTAAGACAGTAATAACAGGCAAGATTGGAAAGCTGGCGTCTTATCAGGGACTTGATCTCATCCTTGATGTTCTCGTCATCATCTTCGAAAAGAGACATCTGGCCTTCTTTAGCCGAATATGCTTCCCATTTGCAGGGGCGTCTTGTAGAGGATTCATAAAGCCTTATGAAATCAGCTTTTCCCTCGGTGAGGTTAAGGACAGAACCTGCAACATATGTATCGAAAATGCTTGCGATTCCGGAAAGAGCTTCGGGAAGGATCTTTGATCTTTCCTTATATTCAAATGCGACCGGAATAAAAGGCTCTGTCAATTTACAGACTTCGATGAGCCTTTCGGGAGAAAGACATATGGTCACGCCTTCGTTCCACAATGTCAGTATGCATAACTTGTGGTTTCCGCGTGAACAGAAGTCCAGACCTACAGAGCCGTCAGGACTCTTAGTCTCGGATTCTATAAGATCTTTAACGGCCATAACATCCATGTCGTCAACGGGAGGCATCCCGCTGATCCCGGATAAGAGTTCATCAAGTCTTTCGAAAACAAACGCGTTGTCTGCATCATCTTCCGGGGCTTGTGCCAGCGCAGATTCAGACAGGGTCATGGATTCGAGCTTAAGTTTCTTGATAAGGCTTCTTAAAGCCAGATTGGACAAACGGTCGAACAAAGCCTGCTTATCTTTTATCTCTTCAAATTTAGTATCAGACAGGCTTATATCAACAGGAGCAAACCTGTCGATAGTAACGAGCTTCATATTGAGAGCAAGCTGCTCTTCTGCCTGTCCTATGTTATTCTTCAGGGCCTGCGAAAGCTCATCCTTATGTTCTATGACTCCTTCAACGCTGCCGTAATCGGCAATGAGCTTAAATGCCGTCTTGGGACCAACCTTCTCGACTCCCTTGATATTATCCGAACTGTCTCCCATGAGAGCTTTGACATATATGAACCTGTCCGGCGTTATGCCGTTCTCTTCGAAAAAGAGATCCTTATCGTAAAGCACTCTCGGAGGCTTGCCCTTGCCGGACTGAGGCAGAATTACCTTCGTCTTATCCGATATCAGCTGGAAGTCATCGTGATCGCCGCTTAAGATAAAGACTTCATCCCCTTCCTCCTCGGCCATCCTGGAGAGGGTTCCGATGAGGTCGTCAGCCTCATAACCTGCCAGCTCATAATGAGAAATGCCCATGTGATCGAGCAGTTCTTTTATTACCGGCATCTGAACAGCCATGTCATCAGGCATGCCTTTGCGGTTCGCTTTATACTCCACGCTCATCTTGTGCCTGAAGGTAGGCTCTCTCCTGTCGAAAAGGACACAGACCGAATCAGGTTGATATTCATCCGCAACGCTCAGGAGCGAATTAAAGAATCCGTTGACCGCGCCCGTGGGTGTACCGTCGGGAGCCGTCATCGGAGCTCTTCCGATTACGGCATAGTATGCTCTGTTTACTATCGAGTTACCGTCAACCAGAAGAAGTCTTCCCATCAGTCTTTGTCCTCCGGTAAATCCTTGTTTTCTTCTTCGATCTGCCTGTTCCTGACTTCGTGGGCAGTGCTGATCATGAGCTTGATCCTGTTAAGCTGGTTGGCTTCGGAAGCACCGGGATCATAATCAATCGGGATTATGTTGGACATGGGATACTGGCGCCTTAATTCCTTGATCATGCCCTTACCCGTAACATGGTTGGGGAGGCAGGCAAAAGGCTGCGCGCAGATGATGTTCGGCACGCCGTCCTGGATGAGCTCTATCATCTCGGCGGTAAGAAACCAGCCCTCACCGCAGAAGTTGCCGCAGCTTAAGACGGAAGAAGATTTCTTTGCAAGTTCTTCTATCCTCTCCGTCAGCATGAACTTGCCGCCGGTAGCTGCAAAAGCCTTGTTGATCGGATGTCTCAGGGTCTCGAGGAAATTGATGATCTGTTTGTTAATGCGGGCGCTCTTACGGCTCCTTCCGAGATTGTCTGCGGCCCAGATGGGGTTGTAGCAGCAATATAAGAAGAAATCGAGAACTCCGGGAAGGACACCTTCACATCCTTCCTGTTCGATAACGTCGATCGCATTATTATTCGCATCAGGGTGGAACTTGACTAAGATCTCTCCTACGAGTCCTACTCTGGGTTTCCTCGGGATGTCCTGCAGAGGGAGCTGATCGAACTTTTCGACGGCCAGTTTAACGAACTGCTTATATTTCCTTACGACGGGAGGATTCTTAAGATCGACTCCGATGGTCGCGAGGACTTTATCGATCTCCTTCCTCTCTTCTTCGGATCTTGTGTAGTAGGAGCCCGGCATGATGTGATCATAATGCTCGCTGATATCCTCATTATCACCGGAAGGATTGATCATGCGTCTTCCGATGCCGTTGAAATAAGAATAAAGGGCATTGGCAGCACCGGGAACCGTCTCATAAGGTCTGGTGCGCAAAAGGAGTGTCGTAAGCATGTCACCCATAGCAAATGACCTTACGGCATTAAGCACGAAAGGCAATGTTGGACTGAAGCCTTCATTCTTTTCGAACTGCTGTACGGAAAGCGCTATAACGGGAATCTGGGGATAGCCTGCTTCCTTCAATGCTTTTCGGAGGAAAGCAACATAGTTTGTCGCCCTGCATCCGCCGCCCGTCTGGGTGATAGTCACTGTCGTATTATCGGGATCTATCTCGCCTCTTAAGATCGCATTCATCATCTGGCCGACAACGATTACAGTCGGGAAACAAGCATCGTTGTTTACGAACTTCAGTCCGCATTCGATGTCTTCTCTCGTAGCCTGCTTCAAGACCTTGAGCCTGTAGCCCGCCTTGTGGAAGGTGGCTTCAAGGAACTCGAAATCTATGGGGGCCATCTGAGGAGCCAGGATAGTATGGTTCTTACGGTGGATCTTCTTGAATTCCCTTCTGTTAAGGACATAATTCCCTTCGTCCGCCGGAACAGTATCAACAGAAATGTCCTTGGAGCCTGAAGATGCATCTCTTTCATTCATGGCAACGACAAGCGATCTCATCCTGATCCTCGCCGCACCGAGATTTGATACTTCATCGATCTTAAGCAAGGTATAGAGCTTGCCTGAAGATTCCAGGATCTCCTGAACCTGATCAGATGTGACTGCATCAAGTCCGCAGCCGAAGCTCGTTAACTGTACGAGTTCAAGTTCGGGATGGGAGATGACGAAAGCCGCAGCTTCATAAAGTCTCGTGTGGTACATCCACTGGTCAACAACTCTGATGGGGCGCTTGAGAACGCCGGGTTTTGCAACGGAATCCTCGGTAAGGACAGCCAATCCGAGAGCATTTATCATCTCAGGGATGCCGTGGTTGATCTCGGGATCGACATGGTAAGGCCTTCCTGCCAAAACAACGCCCTTAAGACCGCGCTTCTTCATCAGTTCGAGGGTCTTCTTGCCTTCAACGGAAATGTCCTTCTTGTATTTATGGTACTCCTTGGCGCCTTCCTCACATGCTGCCCTGGCTTCTTCAAGCGTGACATTGCAATAAGAGAAGCACTTTACGAGATTGTTGGCAACGCTATCCAGATTATCAAGAGGCGTGAAAGGATTAAGATACCTGATCTTCTTATCCCTGAGGTTCTCGACATTGTTCTTGATTACTTCGGGATATGAACATACGATCGGACAATTATAGTGGTTGTTGGAATTGCTGTTTTCAACGCCCTCATATGGAACATCGGGATAGAATATCGTATCTATGCCGCGTGCAATGAGGTTTTCGATGTGGCCGTGCACGAGCTTTGCAGGATAGCAAACGCTCTCTGAAGGGATCGTCTCCATTCCCTTCTCGAAAAGAGCATGCGACGATCTTGCGGATATCAGAACGCGGAAGCCGAGTTTCGTAAGAACGGTAAACCAAAAAGGATAGTTCTCATACTGATTCAAAGCTCTCGGTATTCCGATGACGCCCCTCTTGGCTTCTTCTTCCTTAAGAGGCTTATAGTGGCTGAAAGTTCTCTCATACTTGTATTTAAAGAGATTGGGAAGTCTCTCTTCATCGCTCTTTACGGATGCTTCACCGGAGAGAACGATGTCTTCTCCCCTCTCACATCTGTTACCGGATACGAACTTCCTGCCGTTGGAAAAAGTTGCAACAGTAAGCCTGCAGTGATTCGTACAACCCGGGCACTGGGTATTCTCCGTCTCCATGCTGAAAGCATCGAGTTCTTCGGGACCCAGTACGGATGAACGGTAATCAGCTGAAGCAGGAACTCTCTCCTTTGCTATGAGTGCTGCGCCGAACGCGCCCATGAGTCCTGCTACGTTAGGCCGGATAACATCTCTTCCCGAAACAAGTTCGAAGCATCTTAATATCGCATCGTTAAGGAAAGTACCGCCCTGAACAACGATATTCTTGCCGAGCTGTTCGGTATCTCTTATCTTAATGACTTTATAGAGCGCGTTTCTTACTACGGAATAAGAAAGTCCTGCAGAGATATCTCCTACCGAAGCTCCCTCTTTTTGTGCCTGCTTAACCTTGGAATTCATGAATACGGTACATCTCGTTCCGAGATCGACAGGCTTTTTTGCTGCAAGAGCTTCTCTTGCAAACTGTTTGGAATCCATTCCGAGTGTCTGGGCAAAAGTCTGTATGAAGGATCCGCAGCCTGAAGAACATGCTTCGTTCAGCATGATGGAATCAATGACTCCGTTCCTGATCTTCATGCACTTCATGTCCTGACCGCCGATGTCGATGATGAAATCAACATCCGGGCAGAAGAACTTGGCCGACTTGAAGTGAGCCATCGTCTCTATCTCACCGATATCAACACCGAGGGAGGCCTTTATGATGCTCTCACCGTAACCGGTTACGCAGGAATTGACTATATAGCAATCCTCAGGCATCTTCTCATAGATGTCGCGGAGGATATTGACCGCGCTCATTACGGGGTTGCCCTTGTTGCCTGCATAATATGTATAGACAAGATCGCCTTTCTCATTTATGACAACTGCCTTGGTCGTCGTTGAACCTGCATCGACGCCGAGGAAAAGGGGACCTTTCTGATCCTTTATGTCAAGTACGGGGATCTTATCCTTTTCGTGCCTCAGATCGAACCTGGCTTTATCTTCTTCATCCTTGAAGATGGGGTCGATCCTGATGATATCAGGCACAAAGCCTTCTTTATTCTTAAACTTTTCGAGAAGTTCGGAAAGGATGACGCCTTCATCTTCATCATCACAGCTTAATGCAGCACCCAAAGCAACATAGATCTGGGCATCTTCAGGCATCCAGAAAGATTTTGCCTTGTCTGCCAATGTTCTTTCAAAGGCATTGCGGAGCTCGGAATTGAAATACAAAGGTCCGCCCAGGAAAGCAACGTTGCCCTTGATCGGGCGGCCGCATGCCAGTCCTGCGATAGTCTGGTTAACAACAGACTGATATATCGAAGCCGCAAGGTCTTCCTTTGCAGCGCCTTCATTGATGAGGGGCTGCAGGTCGCTCTTGGCGAATACGCCGCAGCGGCTTGCTATCGTATAAAGCGAACGGTAATCCTTGGCAAAGTTATTAAGACCGTCAGCATCAGTCTGGAGAAGTGATGCCATCTGATCTATGAACGCGCCCGTGCCGCCGGCGCAGGTTCCGTTCATCCTCTGTTCCAAAACGGGATGCATATATGTGATCTTGGCATCCTCGCCGCCTAATTCTATTATGACGTCCGTTTCCGGATGATATTTCCTTATGGCGCAGGTCTCAGCCATTACTTCCTGCGTGAACTTCAGTCCGAGCCAGTTAGCGACCGAAAGGCCCCCGGAACCTGTTATAACAACGGATACCCTTATTCCGGGGTATTTGGCATTAAGCTCGTCAAAAAGTTCGTTCAACAGACCCGAAACATCAGAATGATGGCGTCTGTATTCGCGGTGAATGATTTCATCTCCATCGAGAAGGACCACCTTGATAGTGGTCGATCCGATATCAAGTCCCATCCTGTACCTGGTGCTCATTAATCTTTTCCTCCATTACTCCGGGGCATCGGCTTTGCAACTGTGACAGGCGCGCCCTTGGGCTGAAGTTTGCTGTCCTGCCTTGCATTGTCCTTGCCGTCTTCTTTAACGGTCTTCTTGCGTGCCGGGCTCTTTCTCTTTACTGCAGGGATCTTACCGAACACTTCAAGACTCTTCTTCTTCAAGTCTTCTACCCAGGCAGTCTGCTCTTTGCGCAAGGATTCCTTAAAGTCGACATTATTCCCGGCAAGGATCTGTCTGAATTCTTCAGTCAGGGCAACTCTCAGCAGTTCATCGGGGATCCCCTCGGCAAGATCGAAGGGCTTCCCGAATCTGTCAAAAGAGACCAGACTCAAAGATTCGAAGATCCTTTTAATATTTTCATGATAGATCTCCTCACTGCACCTGATATGCAGAGTAAGCGCAAGACCTGCAAAGTTCAGGTTAACGTAAGGCAGGTTGCGCGTGTAGATCAAGTGGAGACATATAAGCTTCATATACGATTCAAGGCTCATGCATTCAACATCGCACACAAAAGGTATCTGACCCGGCAATGCAATGTCACAGATATCCGATTTGTCATTTTCGAATCCGTTGGCCCAGAGGGAATAAAGTTCCCTGTAGACTTCCATCTTGAATCTCTCAAAGTCGCTTGCCAAAGGCTTGGCAAGAACTCTCTCGCCAAGGTTAAAGACATACTGCATATATGACACCTCAAGATGAGGCGGGACAGAGAAATATTTGATGTAGGCCGCAATGTCACGGGCATTGAAAATGTATCTTCTCATATATACTCCAGGCGTGCGAACATGACTACCGCACGATAATCCAAAGTAGATTATATCATTCATGGAGAGTATTTTCTTAATTAAATATAAAAACGGTATTTTCACGGTATCTTAGGCACAAAAGGCTGATAAAGTGTACAATAATCCTTGAAATAAACCCGAAAACGAAAGAAGGATACTTAAATGCTGTCCCAATACGAGAAAGATTTTCTGAAAACACTGATTTCCATAAAAAGTGTCGGCGGAAACGCTGAACCCGGCGCGCCTTACGGCAGAGAACCAAAGCGTGCGCTGGATTATTTCCTGAAGGAAGCAGGAACCAAAGGCTTCATCACAGGCACGATCAACGATAAAGCCGGCTGGATCGAGATCGGATCCGGCAAGCTCCTCGGTATCGTCTGCCATCTGGATGTAGTTCCTGAAGGCAGCGGCTGGAATACGGATCCGTTCACTTTGACAGAAGAAGACGGTATCTTAAGAGGACGCGGCATCGTAGATGACAAGGGACCCGCAGCTGCAAGCTTTTTCGCCCTTAACAGGTTAAAGGATCAGGGTCTTCTTCCCGACTGCAGGATAAGGCTTATCCTCGGAACAGATGAAGAAAGAAGCTGCGATTGCGTTGAAGAATACGCAAGACATTGCGAGATCCCCGAATTTGCGATCACCCCTGATGCGGAATTCCCGGTTATCTTTGCCGAGAAAGGCATTCTCCAGATAATGATCGAAGGATCTGACTGTGACAGGGCTTTTTTTGCCGAAGCAGGCTCGGCTCCCAACATGGTACCCGCTAAAGCTATAATCAGGAACGATAAAGGATTAAATATCGAAGCCGACGGAATACCGGCCCATGCATCAAAGCCTGAATTGGGCAAGAATGCGATCTTCGAAGCAATCATGAAGATGCCTGCCGCCGATCTGGAAAGATCCCTCCTGCTTAAATTCCTGTCATCTTATCTCCCTGATTTTGATGCGGAAGACTTTACAGGATGTCATATCATAGACCTTTCAGGCAAAGTTACATGCAATCCGGCGATCCTGTCCATAGATAACGGATATGAATCCCTGATCGCAGACATAAGATACCCTGCCACATATCCCCTTGATAAGATCATGGACCATATCGGCAGCAAGGCCTCGGCATATGGTCTTAAGGTTTCTGTTTGCAACCATATGAAACCCCTCATAAAGGATAAGGACGATAAGCGCGTTTCCCTGCTGACAGATGTCTGGAAAGAGAATATGCAGCTATATGACGGATTCAAGGAAGAATACCGCAAGATCTATTCTGAACCCGTAGCAATCGGCGGGGGCACCTACGCAAGGCATATATCGAACACGATCGCATTCGGGCTTCAGTCTCCCTGGTCTAAAGATCAGTGCCACCAGGCAAACGAATCAAGAAGTATCAAGGACTTTGAAACAGACATCAAGGTCCTGTCGGAAGCGATAATAAAATTGGGGCAGTCATTGTGACCGCCCCAAAATGAGTATCATTTTTCAAAAGTAATCAAACAAGTCTTCTGATCGTGGCTATGCCGCTCATTCCGGACAAGGAAGATGCCCTGACGCAGCCGCGGGTCTCGGAAGCATGAACTACAACTCCGCCGCCAACATAGATGCCTACATGGTCGATCCTGCCGTCTCTGTTGTAATCGAAGCAGACTATGTCAGCCGTCTTGATATTCTCTATGGATATTTCCTTGCCCATCTGAGATTGTGAATGAGCACTGTGAGGAAGATCCAGACCATACCATTTTCCGAAACAATATTTTGTCAGACCCGAGCAGTCAACCTTATCGATGGCACAGGCGGCAAATACGTATTTAACGCCGATAAAGCTCTTAACATAGTCAGCAAAATTAGAATAATCGCTCTTGTTTCCGCCTGTAACTTTAGTTGAATTTCCGTTGCCTTGATCAGAAGGTTTATCCGTAGGAGTAGCCTGAGGTTTATCCTCGCTTGTAAGATCAGCCCTGAGATAATAGCCTTCATTTGTCTTATACCAGCCATTGGAAGTCTTGGCAACAACCTTCACTTCTTCACCCTTGGAAAGGAGCCTGACTCTGTCATATTCAGTACCGGGACCCTTTCTTAAATTAACGGCATCAGTGGTATAAACCGTCTTCTTGCACTTGTCTTCGCTTACGCCATTTTGGTTGCCTGAACCGGCCTTGGTAGGTTCTGCAACTTTGGTTGCAGTGGGTGTCGGGGTAGCAGTTGCAGTTGCAACAGGCTTTGTATTACCCTTGTTTTTGGGTGTAGGAGAAGCAGTTGCTTTTGCATCTTTAGTTGCTTTTGTCGGTGTAGGGCTTGTTGTCGGCGTAGGCGTGCCGTCTGAAGGTTCGTCTGACAGTGCCGACTTCTTCATGTAGCCCCTCTCACCTTCCGATGTCTTAACATAAGCAATTTCTTCATCAGATGATATTACGATGACTACATCATTTGCCTTAAGTCTTTCCAGTTCTTCAGACAGCTCATAGTCCGAATAAAGGACTGCTTTCTTCTTATCAACCAGATATCTGTTCCCATCGTAAGTGAGACTTTCAACTTCAGCCGATTCCTTGATGTTCTCAAGAACAAAATCAACATCATCGGCTACATATGTGTAATCATCTATATTGAATCTCTGAACCTGGTTTTCGATCGCAACATAGCCTAAGCGGGAAGATGATCTTTCGGCCTGGTAACCGGCAGGGATCTGCAGGCTGACTGAATCAGTCGCGCCGCAATTACTGACGACAAGAGTCGATACCGTAATGGCACAACCCAAGACAAGTGTTACGATCTTAACAGGTCTTGAATATCTGATGATCTTATCGAGACTGTCATTGCCTTGCATAAATCAATCCTCTCCTTTCATGGCTATTATCTCCTAGATTTTACCATGCAGAGAGGGCTATAAACCCGTTTTGAAGCACTTTGTAACCGAATGGTCTTATTTCTTCATACTTCTTCTAGAATAAGAAGTAGTCTCAAAAGAATCGTATAGTTCGCTTATTTCTTTCCTCATGGACAGGAAAATCCTGCCAAGTCTCGGGTCAAAATGAGAACCCAGATCCTTCTTTATGATGTCGAAAGCCTCATCATATGTCATATGTGCTTTGTAATATCTTGCGCTTGCCAGAGCATCAAATACATCGGGAAGAGCCATAATGCGGGCCTCAAACGGTATCTCTTCACCGGACAGATGATCCGGATAACCGCTTCCGTCATATTTCTCGTGGTGATAGTGCGCTATGTTGGTCGCGATCTTAACATATTCCCTGTCATCGACATCGGCAAGGACGGATCTCAAGAGTTTGGCGCCTTCCGCCGCATGTGTCTTCATCTCGGCATATTCTTCATCATTAAGGCTTTCAGGCTTCTTTAAGATCCTGTCATCAACCATTATCTTGCCGAGATCATGGAGAGGTGCTGCATTGATCACATTGTCCCAATAATATTCAGGATAGTTATATCCGGGATTCTTGCGGAGATTGTCAACAAACAATGCCATGCAGGCAGATGTTCTGTTGATGTGACCGCCTGTTGAGTTGTCACGGCTCTCGATCATGGCTGCCATTCCGAGGATGATCGATGTCTGCATATTCTTGGCCTTTGCAATGGCATTATCTGCTTCCCTCTTGTATCTCATGCCGCTGAAGTTGAGCTTTTCGATAACATCATGCTGGGTAGTGTTGTCCGTTATCTCGATAAGGTAACCTATTACGCTCTTCCTGAAGTTTGAATGGAGGAAACTCATCTCGACATGAAGGAATTTTCGAAGTTCGGAAATACCGTCATTCATCGCAAGATCACGCTCATACTTGCTTCCATAGTGCTCTTCACCCTTCTTGGCATTTTCGATGAGCCAGCTGAACAGGACTTGCGAAGCATAGGTTGAAGGATTGAACGGACTGTCGATCTTAACATTTGCAAGTTCCGGGAAGAAATCGAGCGCCGGCTTATTGCATCCGATGAACCTCAGATCTTTGTCAAATACTATGTATGCATAATTGCTCAATTCCTGGATCTTTTCACCGACGGAAAGGGATACATCATAGAAGCCCAGATTCTCCGATACGACAACGAGCATTCCCGCTGCAATGAGGTATATGAAAGGAAGTATAAACGACTTCAGATTAAGCAGATATTCAAGCCCGTATCCCAAAACGCCGAAGAAGAGCACGACTACATAAGGGAACATGGCCTTGGTGGAAACGGCTTTCTTGGACTTGCGCGAACTGAAGAAGAAAACAAGGCAAAGGATCAGTTCAATGGCAAGGATAACGAGCCTGACGGGATAGAGTATTCCGTGTTTTGCTGAAATATATGCCGAAATGCCGTAGCGGAGTTCAATATCCTGATAATAGAATCCGGTAAATTCGGTGGTCGCTATAAGGACATATATGACGACATTGATGAATGAGATGAAATATATGAACCACTTGGGGATCTTGATCTTGGAGAATGCAGCCAGCATGAACATCAATATCATGGGGATGAACACGCCGCCGGCATAGGAGACGGTATTTGCAAAGAGAGCGGATTCAACATTGCTTGTCGTGGAAAGCATGAAAAAGCCGAGATTGCTGAATGTGAGGACAACAGAGAGCAAAACCTGATGAACATTACTATGGCGCGATATAATAACAAGCGCGAACGTGCAAGCCAGGCTCAATATGAAATTGACACACAATACAATCGTAGACATATTGCCTCTCCTTTGCCCTACTATGTATTTTAACTCATATAGAACGAAAAGACTATCAGTGATTTAAGTGTTACAATAACTAAAAGAAAGCGTCCCTTATTAGGTCATTCACACAGGAACGAGGTTATAAAATGACAAGAGATGATGTTCTCGGCATCCTTGGCAGCAATGATGATTATGTTTCAGGACAAATGATCAGCGAACAGCTGGGCTTAAGCCGCGCTGCAGTCAATCTTGCAGTAAGGAGCCTTCGCGACGAAGGCTACGAGATCGAATCCAAGACCCGGCTCGGGTACAGGCTGCTTTCTTCCCCCGACGCTCTGTCTTACGGGGAACTGGCCCAATACATAGACCGGGATCGCTTAAAGACCGTTACGGTCCTTGATCACGTTGACTCCACGAACAATAAGCTTAAAACCATGGAACATGAAGGCGCTCCATCCGGAAGCATAGTCATCGCCGATTACCAGGAATCGGGCAAAGGCCGCAGAGGCCGTTCCTTTGTTTCCCCAAAAGGCTCCGGGATCTATCTTTCATACCTTCTCAGACCTGAATGCACAGCCGATGAAATCTCCCAACTTACGGCATTCACGGCCGTTGCCGTCTCAAGAAGCCTTGAAAAAGCCTGCGGGATCGAACCGCAGATCAAATGGGTAAACGATATCCTGGTGAACGGAAGAAAGCTCGTAGGAATACTTACCGAGCTGTCAGTCGAAAGCGAAAGCGGCTCGATCACCGGATGCGTTATCGGCATCGGCATCAATGTCAATCTGGATCTTGAAGACTTCCCGCAGGATCTGAGGTCAAAGGCAACCTCTTTGTCCCTTGTCAAAAACGGACCCGTTAAACGGGCTCCGGTCATCAAAGAACTGATATCCGAACTGGATAAACTTGAGGATAACTTCCCTGCAGCAAAAGAGGAATATCTCGATTACTACAGAATGCACTGCCCCATCCCGGGCAAAAAGATAAATGTCTATAAGATCATAGGCAAGGACCCGGTCACGGCCGAAGCCCTTGAGATAACTGACGATTTTTCCCTCAAGGTCAGTTATGAAAACGGTACGGTCGAAGATCTCCGTTCAGGCGAAGTCACGATCAGGGGAACCGAAGGTTATATCTGAGTCACACTATTTGCACACGATCAGATCCTTGATCATGTTGTATTTGGCTTGTCCGATGCCTGATACGTTGCAGATGTCTTTAACCGACTTGAAAGGATGCTCTTCCCTGTAACTGATGATCTGGGATGCCAGCACCTCGCCTATTCCGGGCAATGTCATCAATTCTTCTTTGCCGGCAGTATTGATATTGACTGTTCCCCGGGCTGCCGAAGGATCTCCGCCGGTATTATCCCAGGAATTTTTGCCTGCAATTCTTATGATGCCGCTGTCATCGGAATATCCAGAGAGGCATTCTTCTTCAGTCGGGATATAGACTGACATATTGGACGAGATTATATATACAAGGTTTATCCTGTCTGAGGCGGCAGCTGCTGTCATTCCCCCTGCCCTTCTGATCACGTCATCCAAGATCACACCCGGAACGAATCTGTAGACACCCGGAGAATTAACCTGACCGCATATATACACATCGATAGCCTCAGGTTCAGTTGTTTCGTCCGTACCTGAAGTCTCCGGAACTGCTGTTTCTGTCTCCAAACTTTTCCCGGACGCGGATATTCCGGATGCTGCTGAAGACTTCACGAAGCCTGACATATCCCCGTCGAAAAACATCTTATAGAGGAATGCTGCCGCCGTCACCAAAACAAAAGCCGTAAGATATATCATCATCTTACGGCGGTCTTTCTTCTTGATAGCCATACCCTGATCCTCCCTCTTACTTGATGTGTTACAAGTGTATCAGAGAAAAGGGGGCAAAAATCTCACAAAATCTCACAAAATCTCACAATTTTTCCGTTTTCGGAAAAAGGCGGAAAACTCAAGCTTCCAGGGGCTTTTTGGTGCTCCAGAGGTTCTCGAGGTTGTAGGTTGCTCTTTCTTCCGGATGGAAAACATTGACTACGACATCCTTATAGTCGATAAGGATCCAGCGGTCACCGCTCCTGCCTTCGACATGGTCAGGATAGAGTCCTTCTTCCTCCTTAAGGATATATTGAACTTCCTCGGCAAGCGACTTGATATGCGTGGTCGAATTACCGCTGACGATTACGAAATAATCGGCAAGGGTCGTCTTATCCTCGACGTTGATCACTTCGATATCCACACCCTTCTTGCTCTCGAGGATGGAAACTGCCTTATCTGCAAGTTCTCTGCTTGTCATATATCTTGCTGACTCCTTTTCGAAAAGTTATATTTTCATACTACCATAAATCATTTCATTCCCAAAGACTTCATGAAATCTTCTGTCAGGGGATGAAGCGGACGGTTCTTCCTTTTGAATTTATCGACAACGGATTCCAGGCAGAGCCTTGCCGCGCCGTCAAGATCAGTGGGAGCTATCTTGCGCATCAGACTAAGATCCGTATAGGTCCTCGAAGGTTCTATCTTATCGGCAAGGAAAACGATCTCATCAAGAAGCGTCATATTGCCCCTACCGGTCGTATGATATGTAATTGCATCCAGTATCTCAGGATCTTCCTCTCCGAATACTTTGCCATAAAAGACTGCGCCTGCAGGAGAATGAAGGAGTTTTTCCTCGGTGAAAAGGTCACCGCATCTTTCCTTTGCCATGATCATCTGATCTTCAAGAGGAAGCTCCTTTGCGCAATCGTGAACCGCGCCTGCGATCAGGGCTTTATCAACATCCGCGCAATGACACTTGGCAAGATATGCCGCAAGAAGGCCTGTATTTAAAGTATGCAAGAGCCTCTTTCGGCCAAGTTCTGAAAACATCCATATTCCGGCATCAGTAAATCTTACACAGGCTTCCTCAGATGCATCGTAAAGGATCTTTAAGGCTTCATAAAGATTATGCTCAGTTATGAAGTCTATTGCCGCATCAGGGACCTTTTCAAGATTGCCGCCGTTTCTTATGTCAGTCGAACTTATCTCCACGCCGTCGATATCGAAAAGAGTGATCCTTACATCTGCACCGGTCTTGTCGTGAGTCTCTTTTACGACCTTTTCAACATCACAGTCATCACCGGGACGGAGAGCCACAAGAAAACCGATCTTTGAAATGAGTGACTTTGCATTATGCCAGGACCACAAGGTCTCAAGGCAGTCGCTCCCGGCGATCCAAAAGAATCTATGGTCTTCTTTGGCAATACCTGAATCTATTCCCTGCTCTTCAAGGAAAGATGAGATGTAAGATTCATCAGTGATCTTATCGACAACGGTATCAGTATAACTTACGCCCTTGATCCCGAACTCGATGTCGGAAAGATATACTTTTTCAGGGAAAAGATCGTCTATGACGTCTTTCACCATGTAATATCTGTAAGGAGCGCATGTCAGGGCTTTGCCGGGCTTAAAAGGATTCCTTGCAGAGGGGATCACTATGACCATGTCCACTGCGCCTGAATCAAGAGCGCCCCTGATCATGGCAACATGCCCCTTATGTATCGGATCAAATGCTCCCCCGTAAAGTCCTATCTTCATGAGATCAAGCCTTGATGTGTCCTATGTTGCCCAAAGTCCTGCCGATATCGGTCCTGTAGTGGGCATCAGTGAAGGAGATCTTCTTAACGCCTTCATATGCGCCGTCGATCGCTTCATCAAGCGTATCGCCTTCATCGTAAACACAAAGAACACGTCCGCCGGAAGTCACGATGTCACCGTCAGCATCAAGAGCCGTGCCGGCCTGGAATACGATCTTGCCGCATGTATCGATGCCGCTGATCTTATAGCCCTTCTGATAGGACTTGGGATATCCGCCTGATGCCATAACGACAACGCAGGAACACTTATTCTTCCACTTGATATCTATGTCAGCGAGTTTTCCGTCGATGACGGCATCGATGATATCCATGAAGTCCGTCTCGAGCAGAGGAAGGATCGCCTGAACCTCGGGATCGCCGAAACGGCAGTTGTACTCAACGACCTTTGCGCCCTCGGGAGTAAGCATCAATCCGAAATAGATAACGCCCTTGAAAGGTCTTCCTTCAGCCTTCAAAGCTTCGATAGTAGGCTGGATGATCTTGTTCTTTATGGATTCGATGTCATCCTCATCAAGGTCAGCGCCCGGAGTTACTGCGCCCATACCGCCCGTATTGAGACCTTCATCGTGATCATAAACTCTCTTATGGTCGCGGGAAGATATCATGGGAACTGCTATGTTGCCGTCAGAGAATGCAAGGATAGTAAGCTCGGGACCGGTCATGCATTCTTCGATAACGATCGTATTGCCGGCGTCACCGAAAGCCTTATCGCCCATCATGGACTTGACTGCATCTTTTGCTTCTTCCAGGGTCTGTGCGATTATTACTCCCTTGCCGAGCGCAAGACCGTCACACTTGATAACGATAGGCATGGGCTGGGTATCAAGATATTCCAGAGCCTTCTCTTCATCATCGAAAAGTTCATATCTGGCTGTAGGAATATTGTATTTACGCATCAGTTCCTTGGAGAAAGCCTTGGATGATTCGACTATGGCTGCCGCTGCAGAAGGTCCGAATGCACGGATACCTGCTTCTTCCAGTTTATCAACAAGACCCAAGGCCAGAGGATCTTCAGGTGCGACAAAGACAAGATCAAACGCTTCAGTTTTTGCATACTCGACCATCTTATCGACTTCGGTAGCCTTGATCGGCACACAAGTCGCAATAGATGCGATACCGCCATTACCCGGTGCGCAATACAGTTCATCAACCTTGGCTGATTGTGATAATTTCCAGCAGATAACGTGCTCTCTTCCGCCGCTTCCTACTACAAGTACTTTCATGGTCAAAAGTCTCCTTAATTCAAGTCATAAAAACGAGATTATTTTACACCAACTTGAGATAAAACTGCAGATGAATTCGTAAACAAAATAAATAAAAGGGCTGTCCCGAAAGGACAGCCCGGATAGTCGTTTGATAAGGCCTGATTACTTCTTCTTGAGAGCCTTGTAGCAAACTGCTGCGAGAGCGCCGCCTGCCAGAGGTCCGACGATGAAGACCCAGAGAACTGCGATCGCATCAATGCCTGCAAAGAGAGCAGGTCCGATGGAACGGGCAGGGTTAACGGATGTGCCTGTAAGTCCGATGCCGAGGATGTGTACCATTACCAGTGAGAAACCGATGATGATGCCGGCGAAAGAACCGTGCTTGAAATCAGCATCGGTAACGCCGAGGATCACGAGTACAAAGATGAAAGTAAGGATGATCTCAACGAGAAGGCCGGCAAGGAAATTGCCGTTTACGCCTGCAAGACCGTTGGATCCTACTCCGCCTGTCTTATCCTCAACTCCGCCCAATGCGAATATAGCCTTGAGGACGCCGGCACCTGCGATAGCGCCGATGATCTGGGCACATACATAGCCCCAGAAATCCTTCATGCTCATGCCACCTGTAAGGAGCACGCCCAAAGATACGGCAGGATTGATATGGCAGCCTGAGATATTCCCCACACAGTATGCCATGCCAACGATAACGAGACCGAAAGCAAATGCCGTAAGAATGTAACCGCAGCCTGCCTTGGCATCACAGCCGACGAGCATAGCGGTACCGCAACCTATAAGGACCAGAGTGAATGTTCCGATACACTCGGCCAGCAGTTTCTTGAAGTCCATAAGAATACCCTCTTTTCGAAAAGATTTCTGTTGAAACTAACAGTTATCTCCATATTACACCAAAGGTGCAATCCCGAAATTACACGTTAATGACAATAATGTTATCTCTTATTTGGGCAGATTACCTTTGTTTTCAGCCGGAGATATATCCGACGTTCTGAAGGACATGATTCTTGACGCACCATTTCCCGAACTTTTTAAAGACATCCATGCCGTAAAGGTCCTTGATCACATCCGCAAACTTTTTAACGGATGCCTTATCGTATTCCGAAGTGTTAACTGTCAGTTTGTCTGCCCTTATCCTGTCGTTGAACTTGCTGTAAAACCCGTCTCCGTATTTCTCATGCAGATATTTAAACAGATTGGATCCATATGCGTATTCTGCTCCCCGGTGGGCTGAAGAAAGATCATGGTAATCCTCTATAAAGATCTTTTCGGCGTTATCTGCATTAACGGCTTTCGGAACGGGATTGTCATCCCAGTTATGGTCCTCTTTAGAGGTCTTGATCGAGGGGTATCTGTCGGCAAGAGAAAAGATAACAGCCTCTTCGGTATAATCCGCTATTCCCTCGCTCAGTATGTCCGTAAGATTATTGTTTCTTAGAGTTATGATATGTGTTATCTCATGGGCAAGAGTCACATAATCAACGCATTCGTCACGGAATTCGCTTCTTTCCTTAAAATACGGAACGGTATCCCAGATCTCATTTGAATAAAGGCTCCAAATGTAAAACGAAACGTAATCTGTGTATGCACCTGATATATAGCCTTCGCCCTCTTTATCCACCAAGAGAAATATCGGCAGTTTCGTACCGATATCCCATCCTTTCCAGGGATGGGGCGCAATGCCGTTATCATCAGGCGCATCATATATACGGATCGTTCCGATCTTTTGGTATTCAGCCGGATCCTCGGGACTGGAAGAGATACGCAGCTGTGTTTCTATCTCATCAACGATCGCATCAAGATTGGTCTTGAAATCGCCGGGAAGCTTGATGCCCTTTTCAAGGAACAGGACATATTTATCTGATTCAAGATAACAATAATCTTCCGCAACGTAGCTGTGATCAGCAACGCCGTCAAGCACGACTTCTTCGTAAGGCGTATGGTTCTTGTTGATGGTGCTGCTATGATCACCTTTCGCGGTCAACACGCTCGGAGCTTCGAGCCCCATCTTGCCGCAGATATATTCCTCGAATTCATTGACCTTCTCCGGTACCCTTTCAAAATACATGTAGATCACAGTCTTACCCGACAGGTAGAATCCCATCTCATTCACCCGCTGAACATAAAGAACGTCATCATTGACTTCGTCGTGATAGGGCTCATGCTGATATACATAACTTAAGGCATGATCTTCTTCTCTTACGAAATCCGAAGGATTGCTGAAGTTCCGCTTGCTGACCAGGGATGAATATATATTCTGAGCCCTCTCTTCACTGTCAAATGTGACCAGAAGGATGTTGCTTACAGGAAGATCATAAGGAGAAGTTAAGAAAACCTCAGGGTCCTTGCAGCCGGGGTTGCGGTAGAAAACAGCCACAGCCTCGGTCACGTCATTCTTTGTCGTCTTCTCATGCATGAACCAGTCGTAGAAAAGTTCCTGCGCTTCACCGCCGCTCGCATAACAGCTGCATTTATTCTCAGAAAGACCGCCGCCGTTTCTTTCTTTAAGATCAGAAAGATCTTTACAACTCTCAACGTCTCCATATTCGAGAGCATAGCGGTCAAGCGCTGTTGCCAGAGTATCGGTCATGGGTGCGCGGGAAGCTTCAGAAGAAGCAGCTGTTGAAGCCGAAGTATCAGAAGAGATTTCTGTCTCCCCGGAGCTGCCGCAAGCGGCAAGACCCATCACAAAGGATAAGGCGGTCAGGATGCATAACGGCTTGATCAGCCGGCTGCGGTCAAACAGATCTGTCATAACTTATCCCCCGTAAGATATTATCGCGCGGATATCAGTAGCTGTACTCTTCCCCGTTATGTCTGATCATGACTTCATTGGAATCCGTGCCTGTACTCTCTGTACGGCCGATGATACGGGCTTCGATATTAAATGAGTTTGCGATAGCGATTATGCCTGATGCTGCTTCTTCGGAATCAACATAGAACTCGATCCTGTGGCCGCAGTTGAAGACCTGGAACATCTCCTTCATGGGGATATCGCCGGAATCGTAGATGGCCTTGAAGATCGGGGGCAGCTCGAAAAGGTTATCCTTAATGTATCTGATGCCCTTGCCGAAGTCTTTGCACTTACCCTGTCCGCCGCCTGTGCAGTGGATGATGCCGTCAACATTCGCACGGTACTCATCAAGGACCTTGGCGATAACGGGAAGGAATGTCCTCGTAGGTGACAGGATCGCTTCACCGACGGTCTGTTCGGACCCCGGAAGCTTATCGGTAAGACGGAACTTGCCGCAATATACCTTGTCTTCGGGAACAGTCTCGGAATAGGATTCCTTATAGTTTTCATAGTAGTACTTGGAGAGCAGAAGGTGCCTTGCAGCCGTAAGACCGTTGGAAGAGATTCCCGAATTGTAGGATGTCTCGTATGAAGCCTGACCGAAAGAAGCAAGACCTACGATGATGTCACCGGCCTTGATGTTTGCGGCATTGATGATATCCGATCTTTTTGCTCTTGCAACGATCGTTGAGTCAACGATGAGAGTCCTTACGAGGTCTCCCACATCAGCTGTCTCACCGCCGCACATAGTGATGTTGATGCCGAGGTCAGCAAGCTTTGCGACCATCTCGTCGTAACCTTCGATTATCTTGGCGATAGCCTTGCCGTCAACACGGTGCGCATTACGTCCGATGGTATTGGACAATGACATATTCTTGTAAGCGCCGACACATGCAAGGTCGTCGGTATTCATGACCAGCGAATCCTGGGCAAGGCCCTTGAACCAGTCGTAATTACCTGTCTCCTTAAACATGAGGTATGCTACGGAAGATTTTGTTCCCGCACCGTCAGCATGGATAGCCGTGCAATATTCAGGATCACCTGCAACGTCTGCTATGAGTTTTGCAAAGGCTCCGGGAAAGACTCCCTTATCCTGATTCTTTACTGCTGCTTTTACTTCATCCTTTGTAGGTGAAACACCTCTGGAAAGATACGATTCTGCTGACATAAAGCCACCTCCTAAGATTAAATTCCGGGCAGGACGATAAGCCGGGTTCTGTTTATGACGATCATCTGTCTGGTAACGGTGTTGCCACCGCACTCAAGCCGTCTCCTCAAGGCCCGCGGACCACGGTTAAAGCCTTTCCACGACGTTGCTCCGGGTGGGGTTTACAAGGCCGGTATGTCTCCATACCGCCGGTGAGCTCTTACCTCGCCTTTTCATCCTTACCCTTATGTCCCGAAGGACACAAGGGCGGTTTTCTTTTCTGTTGCACTTTCCTTAAAGTTGCCTTCACCGGGCGTTACCCGGCACCCTGTCCTGTGGAGCCCGGACTTTCCTCGGGATACCGCCTTTCGGCATAAGGTACCCGCGATCGTCTCATGGCCTACCCGAAATCAGTCTTATTCTAACATACTATTCATGTCGGGACTTTATAAATTATGCCCAAAAACAGTCGTCAATAAATACCTGCAAGTCCTGCATCTTTATCAGCAGTATTGAGGTTATAAAGGATCAGGCAGTCAGTGACGCCTTCCTGCTCTATCACTGAGGATGCGCCATACATGTAATATCTGGTATCAAGAACGATTATCTTCTCGTAGTTTTCCGTAAGGAAAGGAACAAAACAATTTGCATAGCTGTCCTTGATCACGAGCAGGGTCTTCCCTTTTGCATCAGGAAGAGGGTCGTTTTGCGTGATCGTTATCCTGTCGTTTATATTATCGAGGAAATATGAATACTTATCCCTCTGACTTAAATATTCCGCGTTATATAAGCTCGACTCCGTGTGCCCCTGATATTCGACAGTAACGGAAACAGGCTCTTTCGCCGCGTAGATCTTATCGGGCACGGCAAAAGGATCCGAAACTTTTGCATCGACCGTTCCAAGGAATGAATCGGATACTTCTTCGATCTTATAGTCCTTTATGTCAGGGACTTTGAATCCTTCTTCCCTGCAAAGTTCGCTGTATGCCGCAAAGGCACCGTATGTAGTCCAATGGTGATCCGTCCTGTAGAATACCTGCCACTTTGTTGCCGCTTCATCCAATGCGGAAAGACAATCGATAAAATCAATGTCAGGATCAAGACTGTTCCTGATATTATTGTAATCTTCCCTTTGGCTTCCGCCATATGCGCCGTAAGGGAGTTTGTCGGACAAGACCGAAACTGCTGTCGGCGGAGTCATCATCATGAAGCGGACAGACGGATTCTTGCCTTTAAGTTCATTTACGGCATTTACCAGTTTGCTGTAATTCTTATCCTTTGCTGGTTCTTCAATATAATACCCGTCACCGCAAAGATATACGCCGTTGACCTTGTTCTTTCCCATAGCCTTGTTGATCAGCGCATAAAGACTCATAAGATCCTCTCTTCCCGGGAATCTGTCAACAAGATAATCTTCCGTGTCCTCTGTAAGTTTTCCTTCGAAAAGCGTATTAAAAGAAAATACTGGCGCAGACGATGCAGGTCTGTTCTCCTTATCGAGGAAGACATCTTTGGGCGCAAAAAGAGTCATTATTGCACAAGCTGCAACAAGGACCGCTATCGCTATCAACATGACTTTCTTCGCTCTCATAATCTTTTTCCTCGGATCAGAACCTGAAATACAGGAAAGGGTTATATGTATTCTTGAGAAGGAATACAACGGATATCAGGAACAAAACGGCAAACACGATACACTTTGCCCAATATATGCTTTTGACCTTCTTGCGCAAATAAGGATAGACGGGGCAGGAAAGGAATCCTGCAATGATAAGTATGAATCCGTAGTCCCTTAAGTAATAAAGGAACATGCCGTCTGCAATGCCTCCCGAAAAGCTGAACATCGATCTTAAATAAAGACCCATGGCAGAAAAATCCTCGACAGCAAAGATGACCCAGGATATGAGGATCAGGAACAAAGTGATGATGTGTCTTACCGCTGAAGGTATCTTCTTAAGGATCCCTTCAAAAACGAACTTTTCGAGGATCAGGACCAAAGCAAAGAATGCGCCCCAGAGAAGGTAATTCCATGAAGCCCCGTGCCAAAAGCCCGTTAGACCCCAGACGATGATGAGATTTAAGACCGTGCGGGCAGTACCTTTACGGCTGCCGCCCAAAGGAATATAAACATATGACTTAAACCAGGAAGATAAAGTGATATGCCACCTTCTCCAAAAGTCCGTCACGGAGTCAGCCATATAAGGATAATTGAAATTCTCGGGATAATCGAAGCCCATCATCTTTCCCAGACCGATCGCCATGTCAGAATAGCCCGAGAAATCAAAATAGATCTTAAATGCAAAGGCGACGGCACCGAGCCAGGCAGTGGCAAAGCTCAACGATCCCGCGTTAAGCAGGCATTCATCCCAAAGCATGCCGATACCGTTGGCGATTAGGACTTTCTTAAAAAGTCCCATGCCGAACCTGATAAAGCCCGAAGTTACTTTATCGAGAGAAATCTTGCGGGAATGAAGTTCCTTTCCGACATCCGCATAACGGACGATTGGACCTGCAATAAGCTGGGGAAACATGGATACATAAGTCATGTAATCCAGGAAGTTATGTTCAGCCTTAACATCTCTCCTAAATACATCCATGCTGTAGCTCATGGTCTGGAAAGTAAAGAAACTGATGCCGATCGGCAAAGGCAGATTAGGATTATTAATGTTTATCCCCGGAATGAGATCCAATGTATCGATAAAAAGACCTGAATACTTGAATATGCCCAGAAGCGAAAGATTTATGACTATCGATATTATCAAGAATATCTTTCTGGTCCTGTCATTGCCGTCAAATTTTTCCATCATGCGGCCGTTTATGTAATCGACCACGGATGAGATAACGAGAAGGATGACATATTTAGGTTCTCCCCATGCATAGAATATAAGACTGAAGATAAGCAGTATTACATTCTTCGCTTTACCCGGCACAAGGTAATAGCACAGGAAAAATGCCGGGAGAAAGAAGAAGAGAAAAAATATGCTCGAGAAAACCATGATCTTAGGACTTTATGATTCCATCATCTTGTTGAATTCGAATTTTCCGTTCTGAGCCTGATTTCCGATGATAAGGATGCAGGTAGTTCCGTTCCTTACGGCACATGCTGCTTCGACCTTGGGAACTTCTTCGGGATCGTAGGTCTCAAAATGGGATTTCCTGATGTTGATCCTGTTCTTCATGTCGGATTCGACTTCTTTGGCTGAATCCTCATCTGCAAGGATGATGACGCATATCTCTTCAGCTGACCCGTCGGTCATGTAAAGATAATCAAGATCCTTGACCTTGTCTTTTGATATATCGGTAACATAAGCCATTATGTTGGTCCAGTTTTCGGAAGACATGTCGGTCTCTTTCAGTTCACCGAGATCGTTCATGGCTGTCTTAACTTTATCCGTTATCTCTTTTGCTTTATATTTTGCTGTATCGCTGCTGTCGGATGAGCATGCAGCGAATGAGATCATTGCGGCAAATACAGTAATAAGAGCAATTAACTTCTTTCGCATTATCTTTTACCCCACAGGTTCTCCGTCACAGTCGTAATCACAGTCATCACAATCCAGTTCACCAAACTGATATGTAAGGAGTCTGTCATATCTTTCAACTGTCTTTTCATCGAGTTCATAACCGGATTCGTTATAAATGCTCTTGCTGACAACGGCAAGCGTGTATTCAACATCTTCGATCTTAACATCGCTGACATTGTAATCCAGATAACCGTTCTTTATCTCAACCCTCGAGGAGATCCCCGACAGGAGATATTCCAGCTCTGCGCGGGTCATTTCGGTCTTCTTAATACCAACGGAGATGAATTCATCCTTGCCGTCAAGGAATTCAGCCATAAGCTTAAGGATATCCTCAGACTTAAAGATGTCCTGCTTATCGCTGAAAGCAGGGAAATATTTAAATCCGTTAGCAACAGGGTATTGGGATACATCAAAGCTGTGGCTTGCAAG
>JAIKVV010000002.1 GCA_024685385.1 Saccharofermentans sp.
AATCCCAAGATAGACAAGAAGTATGCTGACGAGAGCCTCAGAGTATCGAAAGAATCCTTATATGCTTTCGGCCAGGCTTTCGGCGAATATCCTTATAAGGATCTGGAAGTCATATTGGCTCCGATCGCGGCAGGAGGAATGGAGTATCCCAACCTGATAATCATATCCAAGGATTTCCCTGATGGGATGGATGATGATTTTCTTGATTCGTACGTTACTGAAATGGCCGAGGAGGTCGTATCCCATGAGATCGGACACCAGTGGTTCATGGGCATCGTGGGATCCAACTCCGGTCTCCAGCCCTGGCTGGACGAGTCTTTCGCATCTTACACGGAACAGGTCTATCATGACTTTGTCCATCCCAACCGGAAGACGGGAACCATAGATTTTGGTGAAGATCATTTTCATGATGAAGACGGGAATGTGGCAGGTCCCGAAGACAAGCCGCCTTATTACCCGATCAACAGATCCTTCTACGAGTTCTCCGATGACTGGTCCTTTGTAGTCGGTGTTTACTACCAGGGTAAAGCCGCCCTCATCGCGATGGAAAAAGCAGTTAAGCGCAATATTTTCCATGGCATCATCAGGGAATATGTCCGGAATAATGCCTTCAGGAATGCGGATCAGTCAGATTTCTTCAAAGTGCTCTATAAGTATGCCGGAACCGACAATGAAAAACTGAATGAGATCATGGAAAAATACTTTGACGAAAAGGCTTTGCCGAACGCTGCCTGACCTTGTGATTTAACTTGCTTTTCGACGGGTTATGCTATTATAATGAATCCATGAGAGAAGAAAAATTTGATATTACTGGAATGAGCTGCGCAGCCTGCGCGGCCCGTGTCGAGAGCAGTGTTTCGAAGGTTGACGGCGTATCTTTATGCAACGTCAATCTCCTTAAGAACAGCATGACTGTAGAATACGATCCCGAGACCGCGTCAGATGAGATCATCATCGGCGCGGTTATTAATGCGGGTTACGGCGCCTCTTTAAGCTCAGGCGTAAAGATCGCATCCGATGAGACGGACAAGATCAGGAAAAGGCTGATCCTATCCCTGATCTTCGACATTCCGCTCATGGCGGTCTCCATGGGTCAGATGTTCCTGCCGGAATCGATCAGGGATGATTGGGCTGTCGTGATCATCGCATTGGAGATCGCGCTGGTAATACCGATCATCATAGTCAATTTCAAGTTCTTCCGCGGAGGTTTCAAGGCCCTCTTTAAGGGCAGTCCCAACATGGATACTCTGGTCGCCCTGGGAGCGACCGCATCGGTACTCTTCAGTCTTTATGCATATGTCAGATTTGCCATGGGCCACCTTACAGGCGACATGTCCGCGATGCATTATATGCACGATATTTATTTTGAGGGAGCAGGTACGATCCTGACCCTTATCACACTGGGCAAGTTCCTCGAAAGCCGCGCCAAGCGCAAGACTTCCGAAGCCATAAGCAAGCTCATGGACCTTAAGCCCAAGACCGCAGTTAAGGTCATGCCTGACGGATCTTTGGTCACGATATCGGCTGATGACGTCAAGGAAGGCGACATCCTCGAAGTCAAGAGCGGCGGCACTGTGCCGGTTGACGGCATCATCGTTGAAGGAAGATGCGCAGTAGATGAATCTGCTGTAACGGGTGAATCCGTTCCTGCAGGCAAGGAAGCTGGCGATACTCTTATCGGCGCGACCACCCTTACCGGAGGTTATGTAAAGATGCAGGCTACCGGGGTAGGTGAGGGTACCGTCATTGCGAGGATAATAAAGCTCGTCGATGATGCTACAGGCTCCAAGGCTCCCGTTGCCAAGACCGCGGATAAGGTTGCAGGGATATTTGTTCCCGCAGTCATCGGAATAGCGCTTATTACTTTAGCCGCCTGGCTCATATCAGGTGCGCCTTTCGAGACGGCTCTTACATTTGCAGTATCTGTGCTGGTCGTATCCTGTCCCTGCGCTCTGGGCCTTGCAACGCCGACTGCCATCATGTGCGGAACGGGAAGGGGAGCTCAGCTCGGCATCCTCTTCAAGTCAGCCGAAGCTCTTGAGATAATGCACTCGGTCGATACCGTTGTCCTCGATAAGACAGGGACTCTTACATACGGCAAGCCTGAAGTGATCGCTGTCCAAACTGCAGAGGGCATTACGGAAGAGGAAGTACTCAAGACCGCCTTATCACTTGAAGTCTTATCCGAACATCCCCTGGCTCACGCCGTAGTCTCCAAAGCAGAAGAGAAGGGGATCGCTCCTTCGGAAGTATCTGATTTCAGCCAGACCGCTGGTGTCGGCATCGAAGGCGTTATCGACGGTGTTGTCTGCCATGCCGCAAACTCCAGGATCGCTGATGACATGCCTCAGATCAGGGAAGACATAGGAGGATATGAGGCTGATATCAAGACCCAAGGCGCTGCCGCGATCTATGTCATAAGGGGAGATAAGCTCATGGGAGTGCTCTCCGTAAGAGATGAAGTCAGGGAGACTTCTGCGACTGCGGTTGCACAACTTTGCAACTTGGGTTGCGAAGTTAAACTGCTTACGGGCGATAACAGATCGGCCGCAAAAGCCGCAGCAGAGGCAGCAGGAATAAGCGAAGTCATAGCAGAAGTGCTGCCCCAGGATAAGGAGAAGGTCATATCCGATCTTAAAGCTGAGGGCCACAAGGTGGTAATGACGGGTGACGGCATCAACGACGCCCCCGCTTTGGCATCTGCAGATATAGGCATAGCAATAGGCTCCGGAACCGATATAGCGATGGAGACATCGGATGTTGTATTGATGAGGGGAGACTTAAGGGATCTTCCGACTGCGGTAAGATTATCCCGCGCGGTCATGCGCAACATAAAGCAGAATCTCTTCTGGGCATTCTTCTATAATGTCATCTGCATCCCCATTGCCGCAGGGTGCCTTTATCCTGCAACTGGACTTAAGCTCAATCCGATGCTGGCAGCCCTTGCCATGAGCGCAAGTTCGGTCTTCGTCGTAACTAACGCATTGAGACTTAAGCGCTTTAAGGATAACATGAGGACGGAAGAAGAAAGCTTTTCGGCAACAGACATAAAGGAGGATGAGACCATGCGTAAAGAATTATCGATCGAAGGCATGATGTGCAAGAACTGCGTAAGGCATGTAAAGGAAGCCCTGGAGAAGATCCCCGGCGCATCTGATGTTGATGTGGATCTGGATTCCAAATCAGCAAAGGTATCCGTCACGGCTGATGTTACCGATGAGAAGCTCGCTGCTGCAGTAACAGAAGAAGGATATGAAGTAAAAAGCATCAAGGACATCTGATAAGGATCTTCATATTTCTCCAAAAACCGTCTAAAACTTCTCCGATTGGAGAAGTTTTTCGCATTAAATGGAGAAGTTTGTTTAGCTTTCGGATGATCCTTCCTGAGGGGATGCGGCCGCTGATCTCTTCCTTGCTTTAAGCCAGGGAATGATGATGTTGTTGTAGATATAAGACAGCAGGGCTGCCAGAGGTATTGCGAGCAAAAGCCCCGTGAAACCCCAGAGTTTGCCGCCTACTACGAGGAAGGTCAATACGAGGAAGGAAGGGACGTTCAATGCTTCGCCGTAGAGCTTGGGCTTTACGATATAGCCGTCGATCAGCTGGATTATCAGGGTGAAGACGATGAAAGGGATGACCCTGTTGGGTTCTGCGAGCAGGAGCAGTAATGCTCCGAAAGCGCCGCCGAAGATAGGTCCGAATGTAGGAGCAAGGTTAGTCACGCCTACGACAACGGAAATGAGCACGACATAAGGAGTTCCCGTGATAAGCATGAAGGCGGCATTGAGAAGTCCGACGGTCAGGGATTCCAGCAGGGTGAATACGATGTATCTGGAGAAGATCGAGTTGAACTGACGCCAGATGCCGTTCATGTGGGAATGGTATCTGTCGGGTGTTACGAGCTTTGCGAATGTAGCGAGGATCGACACGAGCTTCTTCTTTCCGATGAGGAAATAGAAAGCGAATATTATGCCGATCAGGAAGTTTAAGATCCTGCGGCCGATCGTGGTCGACATAACGACTATGTTGGAGAAGTTGTTGTTGATGTATTCCGTGATCTTGCCGTTGACATCGATCTGCGTGTCGATGATGGATATGAGGGATCTCTTGAAGTCTTCGTCTATCTGCAGGACGGATATGAGGTTCATGAGCTGGTGCTTATAGATATCGAGCCTGCCGACGAACTCCTTGACGTTGTCGAAAAAGTAGGGGATGAAGAGTGCGAATAAAACGAGAACGACTGCCAGGATAAGGACCATCGCGAGGACGGATGACAGGATCCATCTCCTTGATTCCTTCCACTTTGAAGGGAAATGCTTATCGAAAAGCACAGCCAGAGGATTGACTATGTATGCGATGACCGCGCCGATCATGATCGCGCTGAACAGGCCCATGAAGTAGGATACGGCCGTGCTGAAATCGCCCATGTGCGTAAGGAAATAATAGAAGGCCACGGCAACGCAAAGGCTTAATGTGAGCCCGCCCCACCTGATCTTATCGGTCTTGCGCATCTTCTCCATTAGCGTATTTCTCCCTTACTGTTTATCAAGACCGTCGTCCGTGTCTTTGTCTGTTGCATAGCTGCCGTCGTATCCGAAAGCATCTTTGTATTCATCGATCAAGCTCTCGAGGGCGTCTTCGAATTCATCGGGATCGTCATAGTTGTACTCGTAATGGAATTCGTAATCGTCCTTATCGTCTTCTGTATCTTTGTCATCGTCTTTATCGTCAGAACCCTCACCGAAGAGGTCATCCCAGTCGGCATTGCCGTAATGGAATTCGAAAGTCGAAGAACCTTCGTCAACGGCTTCTGCCGTCCTTGCGATTATCGCCATGGTCGTAAAGCATCCGGAGGATGCAAATGCGAATGCCGCGACGACTGAAGAGATGAGGATGAGTTTTATGTTCTTTTTCATGTATATGCCTCTTTATCCGAAATGCTTCAAAACTATGATCAGTACTACGACTATGAAGATCAGAATAAAGCCGATGAGGACGAAGGTTGCGATCGTCTTTACGGTGTTGAAGCCGGTCTTTACAGTCTCGAAACCGTCCTTAACACGGCGCGCGCCTTCCATAAACTCGGATGCATCCGCTTCGATCTTTCGAAGCTCGGTATCGTGCTTGAGTCTTGCTTCCTCACGCTTGGTCTGCTCTTCTTCGGCAGTCTTCATCTGCTTGGTCTTCTCGCGCTCGGATAAGATGTTCGAGACTTCTTCTGCGTCGAGTGTTAATGTCTGTCCGCAGTATTCGCAGACTGCAGACATGTTGTATGTATCTACTTTCAGGTTAGCTCCGCAGTTGGAGCACTGATATGATCTTAAGGCCATGTGAACCTCCGTAAGGTCTTATTTCGAGTGATATTTTATCTGAATTTACAGATAATGTCTATTGCATCAATGGGATGCGGACGAAGCTGCGGCAGTAGTTGCTGCGGTCACGGCTGCGATCTCGATCGCGATTATCGTGGTGATGATCGAATTGATGACCGAAGATCTGGATGCCATGTCGCCGCCTGTGTAGGCATCGAGTACGATCGCGCTTGCGAGGATATTGCGGATCCTCTTGCCCGCGCCCCAGGCGCCCATTCCCCTGATGGACTTCATGTCGTCGCTTAATCTCTTTATGCGTTTTACGACATCGCTTAGATCTTCGGGGCGGGTAAGAAGCGCAACGGATGCGATCACTCCGTAAGCGTCACTGTCGAAGCGGACGCCTTCTGACTTAAGCATCTCATAGGTCTTTCTTATCACTTCCGCCTTATCGTCGGGATCTCCGCCGAAGACTGCCGCGATGTTCGCCATGTACTGGATCTTGTTGCTGCCGAAGAAATGTTTCTTAAGCGATGCGAAGCAATCTTCGGCATTGCGGGTGATGATCTCAGATTCTATGTCCGTCAGGGCCATTATCACGCAGGCGGTGATGTCTTCAGATCCCGTTGCGAGCGGATGATCCTTGCGGATTAACTTAAATATCTCTCTTGTCCTCCTGATGCAGCGCTCGTAGTCGGCTTCGCGGCACGAGCGGTAGATCATGGTTGCTGCAAGCACAAGGTAGTCCGAATCGAAGAATTTCTTATCCAGACCCTTGTGGATCTTCTTGATCTCTTTTATCGCATGTTCCGGGTCAGACGACTGGGCGAGCGTTGCGACTATTACCTGACGGCAGTTGCCGCTCCTGACTGAGGAGAGCAATGACGCATTATCGTCCAGGATTTTCTTTGCTTCTTTCATCGCTTCTACCGACACGGGGTTCGGATTGCCTATGAAGGATGCTGCGCATGCCGACGCCTCAAGGTTTGAGTTGAGAACAAAGGCTTTCTTTGCAACCTTGAAATTCTCTTCGAAAATATCTCTTGTCTTATCGATCCTCTTATCCATGTTAAGATCTCCTTTTCCAAAAACTCCTGATATTTTACTCCCCGCTTAAGCCTCAGGCAAGATAATGCGTAGCCAAGGAAGGCTTACAGCAGTTATAATAGGGGAGAAGATTGGAAAAGGAGAGACAGCTGATGCTAAAGCTTTTCGACGAGATGCCGGTATTAAGGAAGGGTGATCTGGTCTTAAGACCCCTTAAGCCTTCCGACGCCGATGCCCTGCAGGCATTTGTCCGTGACGACAGGATCTATAAATACCTGCCGACCTTCCTTGCCGAGAGGAAATATAAGGACGCGGTCCGGACGATAGATTACATAAACGGCGATCTTTTCGAAAAGAAGGAATCCTTGATACTGGGCATCTTCGATGACGGCAAGTTTGCAGGTCTCGCGGAATTTTACAGTTACAAAGAGAAGATGCGCAAGGTGAGCATCGGCTACAGGCTCGCTTACGACCAATGGGGCAAAGGGATCGCCGGCTGGGTGGTCGCGCTCATGGTCGATTATCTTTACGGCAAGACCAATATCGAGATTATAACGGCAAGCACCATGGCGGATAATATAGCTTCCAAGAAGGTCCTTTCCAAGAACGGCTTTGCCATGACGGCAAGCGAAGTGCCCGAGGACTGGGGCTATAAAACGCTAACCCTCGCGGATAAATGGTTCAGGTGATCTTGCCTCAAGGACATAAGATGAACAGCGTCAGGATACCGGATAATACTCTCAAGATCCTTAAACTTTTGAACGCTTCGGGCTGCGAAGCCCTGGTCGTCGGCGGCTGCGTGCGCGACAGCCTCATGGGCAGGACTCCATACGACTGGGACATTACTACATCCGCAACTCCTTCCGAGATGAAGGAGGTCTTCTCGGGATATAAGGTCATCGAGACCGGAATCAAACACGGAACCCTTACCGTCGTTGACAGCGAAGGGGAGATGTATGAGATCACGACCTTCAGGATCGACGGGGAATATAAGGACAACCGCCACCCTGAGACAGTCGAATTCGTAAGGGATCTTGAAGGAGACCTTGCAAGGCGCGATTTCACCATGAATGCCATAGCCTGCGATGCAGAAGGGAATCTAAGTGATCCTTTCGGAGGGATCGATGATATAAGGGAAGGGATCATAAGATGCGTAGGTGACCCGGATAAAAGATTTAATGAAGACGGTCTTAGGATCCTGCGTGCATTGAGATTTGCATCAGTCCTGGGATTTAAGATCGAAGAAAGAACGGACTTTGCAATAAGATCAGGAGCGGGCCTCATAGACAACATTGCAGCCGAGAGGATCCGTGTCGAATTGCTGAAACTCCTTAAGGGCAGATATTCGCTCGATGTCCTCACGGGATATAAGGAAGTCATTACAAGGATCATCCCGGAGCTCATTCCCTGCATAGGCTTTGAACAGCATTCCATCTGGCACTGCTTTGATGTCTACGATCACACGATGCATGCTGTGGCATCCTACGAAGGCGAAGATGATGCGATAAAGATGGCGCTCCTCCTGCATGACATCGGAAAGCCTTCGTGCTTTTCAACTGATGATGAGGGGCACGGGCACTTTTACGGTCATGCCAAAGAGAGCGTTAAGATCGCGGAAAAGGTGGTCGACCGTTTAAGATTTTCGAATGCCGATAAAGATCAGATATTGCCGCTCATAAGATATCACGATCTTCAGATGGGAACGTCGCCCAAAGCCTGCCGCAGGATAAGGGCAAACTACGGGCCTGATCTTCTGATAAAGCTTGCAGAGGTCAAGAAAGCAGACAACATGGCCCAGTCCGGATATGCAAAAGAAAAAGAATCTTATCTGGTGGAAGAATCATTTAAGATCGCGCGGGAGATCGCATCTTCCGATTCATGTTTCGATTTAAAGTCGCTTGCCGTATCGGGTGATGACCTCATGGAGACTTTCGGCCTGGAAGAGGGAAGAAAGGTCGGTCAGATTCTTAAAACTCTTCTTTCCAAAGTGATAGACGAAGAAGTCCCGAATGACAAAGATACGCTTCTTGAACTGGCGCGCGGGATTCTTGCTGAAGATTAAAAGAAGATTACCTCTTCTTCCATTTTGTTGAATAAAGATCCTAAGGGTATATAATCATTAGGTCTGAAGAAAGGAGGTAGGCAGTAATGAATATTACAAAGATCGTTGCAGCAATGACAGCGTGCTGTATGCTCCTTACAGGATTATCTGCCTGCAGAATAGTAACCGAAGACAGTGGGAAGACAGAAGCCCCTGCCCCGGAAACATCTATCAGTGAAACATCCATTACATCGGCAACGGAAACTTCCGCAAGTTCGTCATCTGCAGCATCGGATGAGAGCAAAGAGAGCGAGATCACGATCTCGGCAACGGAAAGACCTGAATCTTCCGCTACCTCATCTGCTCCCGGCTATGAGAAGATCTACGGAGAGATCCTTGAAGCTGTCCACGAGATCCTGACCAAGGGCCCGGGAGACGATATCCCCGAGGGGATGACCGGCATCCTCGAGCTTTATTCTTATGTCGGCGCAGAGGCATTGAATCAGGTCGGCTATAAGATCACTGACCTCACCGGCGATTCCGTTCCCGAACTCATAATCGGAAGCGGACCGGAGATCTACGCTTTATTTACCGTCAAGAACGGAGAGGCTTTCCTTGTCACGGAAGGATGGGGCCGCAGCAGCGTATGCATGCTCTCCGACGGCAGGTTCTATACATCAGGTTCCGGCGGCGCCGCAACTCATATCTTCGGCAGGTATTCGCTTTCTGAAGATGCGACAGAGATCATCTGGGACGATTACTATTTCACGGATATCAAGGACGAGCAGACATGGGAGATCGGTCACTACCATAACAAGACCGGCGATATGGATAAGACTTCTTCGGAAGAACTTGCTATCTCCGATGAGGATTTTGCAGCCATCGAGACGGGCATGCAGTCCAAGGTTATTGAAATGAACTATCAGCCGATAAGTTTTGCAGTCGCTGACTGATACCCGAAAAGCATAACCGGATGGCTGCTCCTTGGCTGAAGTGAACCTTTTGTTTTTCGCTTCGATTAGTGTTGTAATGAAATTGACATTTTTCAATTTAGTGGGGTAAAATATCTCTAAGCATAAATGTTCATGGGGGGAGGATTGGACATGGGACGTTTAGATGCATTGCAAGGCAAGTTCGATAAGCTGGCTTCGAAGGGCAAACTCGATGCCCTGCTTAAGTTCGCTTCCGACAAGGATCCCGATGTCAGGGCTCTTGTAGCCATCGCTTTGGGCAAGATCCCCACCTATGAATCCGGCATGGCGCTCATTCCTTTCCTGCGCGATCCCGCGCCTCAGGTCAGAGCCGCCGCCGCAACTTCCGCTGCTGATATCGGTGCCAAGCACTGTGAGGAATACGTAAAGAAGATAGCATTTGCCGACAACGACCCTGATGTCAGGCTTGCCGCCCAGGCAGCATTCTACGTCCTTAAGGATAAGCTGGTCTGATGCCCCGTACGTAATTGATCTTTCTTGAGGGTGTTGAGTGTTATTGACATCCTAAACTGTTTTGCATATTACCGTGCTTAATTGGCTATATTTTTCCGTTCTGAAGGAATTCTGGACTAATTTCAGAGCTGCCGCATTGTCGGGTGATTATAACGAGATCAAACAATTCGTTAAATTTCCGCTTCAAGCACCCGGAACTTATGATTCGGATCCCGTGAAAAAAATAAAAGAAGAAGACTTCGAAGAGGTATTTAAAGATTTTTTAAAACAGTATGATAACGGAGAGACTACAATATTCGATTGGATCAAAGATCATGAAATGCCTGAAATGTTAGGCGGTGACGATTATGATAATAACGGCAGTGGCCGTTACACTGATATAGCGCGTGTAGAGGGTGATTGGGCCAGGTTTAGTGATATGGTAATGGAAAAAGACGAAAGCGGATATTGGAAATTAACAACTTTATACGTTAGCGAAGATTAAAAAAGCCGGAAATCCAAGCCAAATAAAACCCCGCGGTCATCTGACTGCGGGGTTTAACGTTATGGAGCCAATTGTGGGACTCGAACCCACGACCTGCTGATTACAAATCAGCTGCTCTACCAACTGAGCTAAGTTGGCGTTCCGAACAAACGCAAAAAGAATTATATCCAACGGGTCTAATATTGTCAATATTAAATATTTTATCGTGTATAATATAGTCATGTTTCAAGCGGAGGATTCTTATGGCGATCATTACCATTTCACGGCAAAGCGGCAGTCTTGGCGATGAAATTGCGGCATATATTTCCTCCAAACTGGGTTGTGAGATCATAAGCAGGCAGTATGCTCTGGATCATTTTTTCGGTGAACTTTCGGAAGGGACCGTTGAAAGGCTCAATGAGAGCGCGAAGTTCTTTGTAGGCAATATACCGGGTCAGGACATCACTTTCAGGGATAAACTCGTCAATGAGATCCGCATGAAGGCATCTTCTTCCGAAAATCTTGTCATCCTGGGCCTGGGAGGCTGTGTCATACTGAGAGGTTACCCCAAGGCAGTGCATGTGAGAGTGACCGCAGAAGAGCATTCCAGGATCGCAGCAACCGCTTCCAAGTACGGGATCGGGACCGAAGATGCCCGCGAGGTCGTTGCGATAGGCGACAGGAAGCATAAGAAGTTCGTAACTACTGTTTTCGGCGCGGAACTTACGAGTCCGGAGCTTTTCGACATAACAGTAAATACCGACAGGATGTCCGTTGAGGAAGCAGGAGCCGGGATCGTGGAACTCGCGAGGAAACATGACCTCAGGATGGGCATCACCGACAGCACGAAGAAGTCGATGGCATCTGACCACCAGAAGAGGATAGTCGCATTCAAGAATCCGACCGAAGAGGAGTTTGCAAGGGTTCTTGACATGTATAATATAGAGTGGATGTACGAACCGAAGACCTTCCCCGTCGAGTGGGATGCCGAGGGCAATGTCACTTCGGCCCTGTCACCGGATTTCTATCTGCCGAAGTTCAATCTCTATCTTGAACTTACGACCATGGAACAGAAATATGTGACACGAAAGAATAAGAAAGTCAGGCTCGTAAGGGAACTTTATCCCGGGACCAATGTCAGGATCGTTTACAAGAAGGACTTTACCGTCCTTGCAGAAAGATTAGAGCAATTCGGTTATGCAGGAGAGGAAGCATCATGACGAGATTATTGGACGGAGCATTGGAGATCGAACAGGTAGTCTTTGATGAGGAGACGATAAAGGCGCGCGTTAAGGCGCTGGCCGCTCAGATCGAAGAGGATTACCGCGGGGAGAGCGTTATCATGATAGGCGTTATCAGGGGAGCGTTGTATTTCCTGACCGACCTTACCCGCGAACTCGACATGCCTGTCGAGATCGATCTCATCGGCTTCGGCAGCATTCCGAATACGACCAACAAGACCGGCGTGGTCAACATCACCAAGGATATCGCGACCGATATAGAAGGCCGTCATGTCATAGTTGTCGAGGACGTTATCAGGACGGGTCTTACCACTGCCTACATCATGTCTTATCTTGAGGAGCGCAAGCCCGCCAGCATCGCTCTTTGTTCCATGCTCGTCAACCCGGACCGCATGCTCATGACGATCCCCGTCAAGTACACGGGCTTCGAGATCAACGATAACTGGCTTGCAGGCTACGGCATGGACGTTCACGAGATCGGACGCAACATACCTTACATCGTTAAGCTTTCCCGTAAGGAATAATCCCCGTGACCATTCAGCAGCTTATATATGTCATAGCGATATCGGAGGCAGGGTCGCTCAACAAGGCGGCCGAAAAACTATACGTCTCGCAGCCGTCCCTCACCGAGTCCGTCAAGGAACTCGAGAAAGAGACCGGCATCACCATATTCACGAGAGGCGCAAAGGGCGTAACTTTGACGCCCGACGGGGCCGAATTCATCCTCTATGCAAGACAGACCGTTAACCAGTATAACGAGCTCATGGACCGCTACGGCAAGGGAGAAGGCGTGAAGAAGAAGTTCGGCGTGACCTGCCAGCATTATTCTTTCGCGGTCAAGGCTTTCGTTGAGATGGTCAATTCATACGATACTGCAGAATACGAGTTCGCAATAAGGGAAGCCAGAACGGGCGATGTCATAAGTGACGTCGCGAACATGAGATCCGAGATCGGGATCCTCTACTTGAGCGATTACAACCGTTCCGCGATCAACAAGCTCTTAAGGACCAACAATCTTGAGTTCACTCATCTTATAAAGTGCAATGCATATGTTTACCTTGCCAATTCGCATCCCCTGGCCAAAAAGAAGAAGATTACCTTTGACATGCTGGAGCCCTATCCCTGTCTCTCTTTCGAGCAGGGAGACAATGCATCTTTCTACTACGCTGAGGAGATATTGAGCACCAAGGATTACCACCGTGTGATCAAGGCCAATGACCGCGCCACCATGTTAAACCTCATGGTCGGTCTCAACGGCTACACGCTCTGCTCGGGCATCATCTGCGAGGAATTGAACGGCGACGGCTATTCTGCGATACCTTTCGTTCTCGAAGAAGACGACAAGGCTGCAGGCATCATGGAGATAGGTTACATAACGCGAAAGAATACGCGCCTTTCAGGCTGCGGCAGGCTTTATATCGAGAAGGTCAACGAATATCTGAAGTCCGCATCATAAGATTCTATCCCCGCTTTGTCAAGACTTTGTCGGCTTGAAGAGACTTTCGGGCTCTGATATCATAACTAAGGTAGTAATGGAGAAGATCCCGCGGGATCTTACTATTAATTATTTAGGGGAGAGGTAATATCATGAAAATCAAGAAGACAGTCAAAGCTGGCGTCATGCTCGCTACGGCGCTCATTGCAGGTCTGATCATGTTCCCGGCGGCAACTCTCAACGCTGCAGGAGATGTCAAGATCAATGCGGACAATTTCCCGGATGCTAATTTCCGCGATTACATCAAGGGATATGACTACAACAACAACGGCAAGCTCTCGTCGACCGAGATGAGCAATGTAACATATATTTATGTTGCGAACAGGGCTATCAAGAGCCTGAAGGGTATCGAGAAGTTTACGAACCTTCAGACCCTGTATTGCCAGAACAATCAGCTCACTTCTTTGGATCTTTCCAAGAATACGAAGATCACATATCTTAACTGCGGCTCCAACCAGATAAGTTCGATCAAGGGTCTTTCCGGTCTTAAGAATCTTAATACTTTAAATATTTCTTCCAACAAGTTCACTTCGATCTCAGGTCTTTCGAATCTTAAGAACCTCAGCTATCTTTACTGCAGCAACAACAACATCAAATCATTAGATCTAAGTTCCAATACGAACCTTTATTATGTTGACGCCCAGACCAATGCCATTACTTCAGTAAAAGGCGGCAACATGCTCACGCAGCTTGCTTATCTCTACATTAGTGAAAATAAGTTGACGAGCCTTGATCTTTCCAAGTGCCCGGCTCTTTCTTATCTGACCTGCTCCGATAATCAGATCAGTTCGCTGAAAGTTCCGGAAGATACCATCAGATACCTCATATGCGCCAACAACAAACTCAAGACGTTTAATGCCGGCGATCTGACACTTCTCACCCATCTGAATGTCAGCGGAAATCCCCTTACGAAGATCACGATCGATAACCCGGTCCTTAATACGCTTTATTGTTCGAACATTGGTCTTACGAGCCTTGATGTCAGCGGAGCTCCCGCACTTCAGGTACTTTCCTGCTCCGGCAATAAGCTTAAGACTCTCGATTTTACAAAGAACAAGCTCATTTCGCAGCTTTCCTGCTATAATAACCAGCTTACGAGCATCGAGTTTTCGAAAACAGATGCCATGACGATCCTCCTGTGTGACCGCAATAAGCTTACCGACCTCGATGTCTCCGGCATGAAGAAACTGATACTCCTTTCCTGTTACGACAATCAGATCAAGAAACTTGATGCCAGGAACAGCCTTGATCTTACGATCATCTGTGCGCAGAACAATAAATTCGATTATGCGCATATCAGTGTCGCTGCAAAAGCACAGACTTATATCTATGCTAACCTTCCGGAGAACCTTATCGAATCGGCCTCAGAGCGCATGCCTGCCGGTGAATCGACTGTTCCTGTCAAGGAACTCGTAAAGGCAGTCAAAGAAGGCACATCCTCCGGCGGCAGCGTCGGCGGCGGCAGCAACACCATCGGCACCGCAACTTTTAAGTCCGCAAACACAAAGATAGTCCAGGTTACGGGACAGCAGTCAGGCGGCTATTACGAAGGTCTTGTGAAGGGAATATCCGCAGGTGCTGCAACCGTTAAGGCAACTGTTGACGGCAAGGAAACCAAGTATAAGGTCCACGTCCTCTATACCGATGTAACAGATCTCAAAGACTACTGGTTCGAACCCACGAGGGAACTTACCGAGAAGGGTGTCGTAAAGGGATATGCCAACCAGACTGAGTTCCGTCCCGCAAACGATTGCTCGAGAGCCCAGATGTTAACCTTCCTCTACAGGCTCCAGGGCGAACCCAAGACCAAGTCTTCCACGTGCAAGTTCCAGGATGTCAAGTCTTCTGACTACTTCTTTAAGCCCGTTATCTGGGCCGTTGAGCAGGGAATAACTACAGTTCCTTCCGATAAGAAGTTCAATCCTCAGACTGTCTGCACCAGAGCTATGACCGTAACATTCCTCTGGAGGATGGCAGGTAAGCCCGAGCCTAAGACAACTAAGAATCCCTTCCCGGATGTAGAGAAGACGGATTACTTCTACAAGGCAACTCTCTGGGCATCCGAGATGAAGATCCTGGCAGGATTTCCGGACGGAACATTCAAGCCTCAGGGCAAGTGCCTCAGGCGCCAGATGGTAACCTTCCTCTATAAGTACGACAAGTTCGTCAACAAATGATCTTTTTCGAAAAAGATAACTGATGAGAGCCGCTTCCCCCGGGAGGCGGCTCTGTTTTAACCCCGCAGATTCCCGTTGTTGGCGCAAACACCCCGAAATGTTGGCGCTTCCGCCAACAAAACTAGCCATTTGCGCCAACAACGCCCTCTGGAGTCCTGCGTTGGCGCTAACACCCCGAAATGTTGGCGCTTCCGCCAACAAAACTAGCCATTTGCGCCAACAACGCCCTCTGGAGTCCTGCGTTGGCGCAAACACACCGAAATGTTGGCGCTTCCGCCAACAAAACAAGCCATTTGCGCCAACAACGCCCTCTGGAGTCCTGCGTTGGCGCATACATCCCAAAATGTTGGCGTTTCCGCCAACAAAACAAGCCGTTTGCGCCAACAAAAATGCCCGCAGGCGCGGGCATGGTGCAGCGTATGTCTTACGGGTGATCACTTAACGATGTGGATCTTATCTCCTACGATGGGGAGGCTGTAATGCTTTTTCTTGGCGGCAGCGATGACTGCGAGGACCGTGAAGACCGTAAGGACGATGCCGACCATGATGGCGATGATCCAGCCGATGATTATGATCCTGGCAACGATCAGTGTAGCGCAGGTGGCGATGAACATCATGATGCCGTTGTTGACGTGATTTTTTACATAGTAAAGATCCTTATAAGGGGGAATCAGAAGACCCAGGAGCCAGAGTGGACCGAAATAGGCCATTATGGAAAATGCGACGGCTGTGCCGGGTATGTTTTCGACGGGGTCGCCCTCGAAATAATCTTGGGGACGTGTATTGTTGTTGTCCATGTTATCCTCCGTGATCTGTCCCTCCCGGAAAGCTTCCGGGGGATGTTTGGAGCCGGTGTCCTCGGCTTTTGAATAATTATTGCACCGCTTAAAGCTTCGCGCAAGTCGGGCGCAATAAAAAGGTATTGCCATTGTAAATCAATCGTGATAAAATCACTCGGTGCATTAAAAAGAAAAAGTAAATATCTATGGAGGATATGAGGATGCCTAATATAAAATCAGCAAAGAAGCGTGTACTCGTTACAGAGAGCAAGAATGCTGCCAACAAGATGAAGAAGAGCGAACTCCGCACACAGCTTAAGACAGCAAGGAACGCTGTTGCTGCAGGCGAGATCTCCGACGAACTCGTTAAGGAGACACAGAAGAAGCTCGATCAGGCTGTTGCAAAGGGCCACATCTCCAAGCAGGCTGCTGCAAGGAACAAGTCCCGTCTTGCCAAGGCTGCAAACGCTGCCAAGTAATAAGACAGCTTAAGACAATCAGAAAGACCATAGATCGCTCCTCGCTTAATGCGGAGAGCGATTTTGTCGTAATAAGGTCTTTACTTTTATATTCCATAAAGTCGTGGTAATATTAGACCGTTTGAATACTCGGGGCCCAAAGCCCAAAAGGGGAGATAAGACATGAATTACACTGAGATCAAGTTTCCCGGTCTGGGAATAGACATAAACGTATCGCCTGTCGCTTTCAGGATCGGCAACTTTGATGTTTACTGGTACGGTATCATAATCGCGGCGGCCATGCTCCTTGCGATATTCCTTGCAGTCAAGGATTCCAAGAAGCTCAATGTCCCTACGAGCCTCGTATATGACTTTGTTCTCGTAGCCATTCCCTGCGGCGTCATTGGAGCCAGGCTTTACTTTGTCCTGTTCAACTGGTCTTACTATTCCGAGGACTTCAGCAGGATTTTCGATACCAGATCCGGCGGACTTGCCATCTACGGCGGCATCATCGGCGCCGCGATTGGCCTTTATGCCATGTGCAAGATCAGGAAGATCTCCTTTACGGCTCTTATCGATTTTGCTCTCGTATATGTTCCCCTGGCTCAGGGCATCGGAAGATGGGGCAACTTCTTTAACCAGGAAGCTTTCGGAACCACGACTAACCTGCCCTGGGGCATGACGAGCGACAGCATCGCATCTTATCTTACGACACACTGCCCGACATTAGACCCCACCGCTCCGGTTCACCCCACATTCCTTTACGAATCCATCGCGGACCTCATTCTCTTCTTCATCCTCGTGATCGTGCGCAAGAGATCCAAGTTCGCTTTCGAGACCGCATGCGTTTATTTCGCAGGTTACGGATTTGCCAGATTCTTCATCGAGGGACTCCGCACGGATTCTCTCTATATCCCCAATACAAACATCAGAGTATCCCAGCTCTTATCGCTCATTCTCTGCCTCGTGGCTCTTTGCTACATCATCTATATCCACGCAAAGAGGATCAGGAGAAGGAAGTTCCCCGCAAGGCTTTATGCTGCCGAGGAGAATGAATCCAAGAAGGCTGACAAGAAAGAGAAGTCTTCCGAAGTGAATGCTGAGGAAACGGCTGAAACGGCAGAAGAAGCGCCCGCTGAAGAAAAGGCGCCCGAAACAGAAGATAATACTGAAGAAGATAAGGATGAGCTTTCCGAATAAGGAGCATTCCGGATGGATAACTATAACAAATCTGGAATCGTAAAGCTCCGCAACAGGACTAATATCAGGACTGTCGATTATTTCCTGGTAATACCGATCGTACTCCTTACCATCATCGGTCTTTTTGTCCTGCAGAAGGTCTTGTCATCCGGATACAAGGACTACCCCGGCAACTATTACCGCCAGATAATCGCAACGGTCGTTGGCGCTCTGGTCGCGATATTCTTATGTGCCATCGATAATCACTTCATGGGCATCGTCGGCAAGGTCATCTATGTAGGATCTCTTTTGCTCCTGATACTGGTCCCGATCGACGGTTATTCGCTTGCTTACAGGTGGGGCGCCGACTCCTGGCTCAATCTTCCCGTCATAGGTAATTTCCAGCCTTCGGAGCTTGCCAAGATCGGTATCGTCATGGTCGCTTCCGAGATCTTCGAAAAGATGAACTCCAAGGAGTATTCCTTCCTGAAAGGATTTATATACATGGGGATAGTCTACGGCATCCCCTTGCTTCTCATATTGAGCCAGCCCGACTTCGGCACGGCCATGGTTATCGTTTTCGCTTTCGTCTGCATGCTCTTCGTCTGGGGCGTGAGATACAGATATTTCGTTCTCGCCATATCTTCCGTCATCGTTATCGTTATACCGCTGGTATGGACCTTCTATCTGGAAGACTATCAGAAGAACAGGATCTTATCCCTCGTTTTCGAGGGCTCGGACCCCAAGTCGGAATATAACCTCATCCAGTCGAAATATGCGATCGCATCGGGTGGACTTACCGGCAACCATACCGGCATCCTTACCACCGTGCCCGTTAAGGAATCCGACTTCATCTTCGCCGCGATATCGGAACACATGGGCTTCATCGGGACGTCGGCCGTCGTTATCCTGGCTTTCTTCTTCATAGCCAGGTCCATGTATGTCGCATCCCGCGCATCGACGCCTTCGAATTCTTACATCGTTGTGGGCCTTACGGGTTACTATGCATTCCATTACATCGAAAACATGGGAATGGCAGTAGGACTCCTTCCCATCACGGGAATCCCCCTTCCTTTCCTGAGCCTCGGCGGCACGGCCATGCTCATAAATTTCATATCCTTCGGCATAATCCTCAACATATCGATGTCGAGGATAAGGTCGAGCTAGGGATCCCTTATTTGTGAAAATGAATCAGGCTGCCCCGCAGGGGACAGCCTGTTTTTATGAAATTTATACGGATCTTATTTTGTCTGCTGCGCGAGCTGTGACAGATAGGATGCCGAACCTGTTGCCGCGACTATCGCGAGGACTATAGCGATGATGACGATCCAGATGATCAGTACGCAGAAATAGGATCTTGCGAAATTCTTGACATTTACGTTCTTCTTGCCGCCGCATGCAAAGACGATCAGGAAGATAAATCCGATGAAAGGGATCGCGAAGAGGATCTGATATCCGAAATAACCCCACATCGAGATCGGCTGGTATTCCGGGGGTATATAGACCTGATTGTTCGCGGGCATGTAACCCTGATTGTTGTTTGTAGACATATTATCCCTCCTTATTATGTACTGGTTCAGATTATAGACTCTTTGAAACCTTTCTTCAATCCGGGAGGGCGGAGGGCCTCCTTTTTCGAAAATTCCGAAAAATATGCCAAATAACGCTTGCATTAAACAAATGTTACATATAAAATACATTTGTGTGGAGGAATCGGGAGTAAACGGGATAAAAAGTGGAGATTTTGGGAACAAAGTCCGAAACTTAAAGATCCCGGGGCACCCGGCAAGGATCTTCCACCGGGGGAGACACTATTTTGGGCAGAGAAACAAAGAAGATTGACGCTAAAGGAAGATTTTTCCTTTCGACAAAGCTCAAAGAGTCGATGGGCAAGGACCTGGTCGTAACCAACAGCCTTGACGTCGGCTATCTTTGCGTCTATACCCGTGAGCATTTTGACAGTGTCAAGGAGCAGATAAAGGGCTTCAACACCATGGACAAGCAGGTCCGCAAGATGAGAAGAGCCATTATCGGCGAAGCTGAAGACGTTACGGTCGATTCCCAGGGAAGAGTAAGCGTATCCGCTGAACTCTGGGGCAGGATCGGAGCAACCCCCGGATCGGAGATATGCCTGTTCACGGATGACGGAAAGATTGATATCTGCACGAAGGATTTCTATGATCACGAAGATCATGACCTCTCGCAGATAGAAGGATTGGAGACTTTGTACAGTGTCGAAGGACTTTGAGTTTAATCATATACCCGTACTTTTCAATGAGTGCATGGAGCAGCTTAACATCAAGCCCGGCGGCATGTACGTTGACCTCACCGCAGGCGGCGGCGGACACAGTACCGGTATCGCTCAGAGAATGGAAGGCAAGGGAGTTCTCCTATCGATAGATAAAGACGATCAGGCTCTGGCTTCCTGCATGGAGAGAAAAGCGGATTTCGGCAGCGTTGACTGGTATCCCGTAAAATCAGATTACCGTTATGTTCAGGACATCGTAGACGGCATGAAGATGGGCCTTTGCGACGGCATCCTTGCCGATCTGGGCGTTTCTTCATATCAGATCGATACTCCCGAGAGAGGCTTCTCCTATGTTAAGGAAGGTCCCCTCGACATGAGGATGGACAAGACCGAACACCTGACGGCTGCAATAGTCGTAAATACATATCCCGAAAGAGAACTAGACAGGATCATCAAGGAATACGGCGAAGAACGCCATTCCGGAAGGATCGCCGCAGGTATCTGCGAGGCGAGAAAGAAGAAGCCTTTTACGACAACGACGGAACTAGCCGAAGTCGTCAAGCGCTCCATGCCCGGCGCGGCAAGGGGAGAGGATCAGCATCCCGCAAGAAGGACTTTTCAGGCAATAAGGATAGAAGTAAACCATGAGCTCGACGGTCTTTCCGAGATGATACAGGGCGCTATAGCATCGCTTAAGCCCGGCGGAAGGCTTTGCATAATCTCCTTCCATTCATTGGAGGACCGCATAGTCAAGGAAGCATTCAGGAAGGCGGAAAATCCCTGCACCTGTCCTCCGCAGTTCCCGCAGTGCATCTGCGGAGCGGTGTCTCTGGGTCAGGTGATCACGAAGAAGCCGATCGAAGCAACGGAAGAAGAAGTGGCACAAAACTTCAGGTCGCACAGTGCGAAGCTGAGGGTATTTGAGAGGAACGACAGTATAATCTTGAGAAGGTAACAAGAGGACAGGAAAGTGGCAGTTAAGGAAAAGCGCTCGTCATCGCGTCTTAAAGATTATGAAGCCGTATCTATGAAGGATACGGACAAAGAAATTTCCGGGATCATTGCCTCTGAGGCTGAATCGGAGAAAACTGCAAGGATCGTTTATAAGAACGGTACTTTCTATACGGTCGACTCTGTTACGGGCGAACTGTCCGATTACAAGACCCGCGGCGCAGCACGCTACGAGAAGGAGAGGATCGCAAGAGGAGCTCCTTCCGCTCACACATCCGATGAATATGTAACATCCAAGGCAGAAGTCACGAGACTCAGCCGTGAATTTGAAGAAGACATAGAAGACATCGAACGCACGAGACAGATCGAAAAGGAAGAAGGCAGGAGAGCGAGAAGGCTCACCGGAAGAAGGCTTTTCGAGTCCATAATCGCGATCGGTCTCGTTATCCTTGCAGGATTCTTCGCGTATCTCATGATCTATCCCCAGACGGAACTGTCCGAGCTTGCAAGAGACAATTCCAATCTCAAGGATGAGATATCCAGGACTAAGACCAAGATAATCGATGCCGAAGAAGATGCAAACGGCATCATCGACATGGATACGGTAAAGGCGCAGGCACTGGCTCTGGGCATGCAGGAGCCTAACCAGAATCAGGTCGTAAACCTTCCGATCCCGAACAACGATTCATTGAAGACCTCGGTATCCTACGATTCAGACGGTATCAATCCCGAGGCGCTTGCTGAGGCAGAGGATTATCTGGCAGATTATTACAGGAACAATCCGGATAAATAGGATCGGTTCGTAAGTCATGGCTGCTATTGAAGAGAAGAAGAGAAAGAAGATACAAGGGTTCAACGATACATCTTCCAAAGTGTTGGTGTTATTGGTCGCATCCTTTGTTTTCTTTTATGCGGCATACGTTGTCTATACCCTCTATAACACTACTGTCAACGACTACGAGGAATATGCCAAGGCCGCATCCGGCGATCAGTGGAAATTAATGACCTATTCGGCCGACCGAGGCATGATCTATGATGCCAACGGCGTGCCCCTCGCATCCAACACCTACGACTTCACGGTCGTATGTTCACCTAAAGAAGTCAAGTCCGAGACCATGACCCGCGAAGCGATCATCAATGCCTGCGTCAGTTTCCTCGGAGTAACATACGAGAAGATGGACGGCATCATCCCCGTGGATCCTAAGGACAATAAGGACCCCAGGAACCAGGTCGCAGGAAGAGACGTTGTCAAGAATATCCCGCAGGAAAAGAAAGAGGAATTCGAAAAATATCTTAAAGAGAACAAGATCAAGGGTTTCGGCTTTGTCGCCGTACCCCAGAGATATTATAACTACGGAACCCTTGCAGCCCAGGTTATAGGTTATGCAAAGAACGACGGCGAAGTCTTGGGCGGCGTTTACGGCCTCGAAGCTTATTACAACGATGTCCTTTCGGGCAGCGACGGCTACCGTTATTCCGAAGTCGATGACATCACGAGCGGCGTTCTTCCTTATTCCGATGCTGTTTCGGTTCCTGCCAGGGACGGCAACAACATTGTAACCAATATCGACCTCAACATACAGAGGATAGCGGAAGAAGCCTGCAGAAAAGCATATGACAAATATAAGCCCAAGAACGGCGTTACATCCATCGTCATGGATCCCTACACCGGAGCAGTTTATGCGATGGTATCGATGCCTGACTATAATCTCAACGATCCTTATGCCATGCCTTACGGAGTCGATCAGGAAGCCTGGGATATCATGCCGGCTGATGAGCAGATCAAATACATCATGGGTAACTGCTGGCGCAACAGATGCGTATCCGATACATATGAGCCCGGTTCGACATTCAAGTCCCTTACGACCTGCATGGCTTTCGAGGAGAATCTTGCCCGGGAGGAAGAAGAATTCTCCGATGCCCCCATCAAGCTTTCCGATCAGCATACGATATCCTGCTGGCTGCAGAAGTCCCGTAATTACAACCACGGTCAGGAGACTCTCTTCAAGGGCTTCCAGAATTCCTGCAACCCGATCTTCGTTCAGCTTGCCCAGAAGATAGGCATCAAGAAGTACTATAACTACGTAAGGATGCTCGGTTTCTACGATAAGACGGGTATCGATCTTCCCGCAGAAGGAACGGGCATCTTCCACAGCAAGCCTCAGGAGATCGACATGTCGGTACTCTCCTACGGCGAGGGTTCGACGGTTACTCCTATCCAGCTCATAATGTCTTACTGCGCGATCATAAACGGCGGAGACCTCATGGTGCCGCACATCGCAAAATACATAACCGATCCCGAAGGCAACATCGTTGACGAGATCGAGCCTGAAGTCGTAAGAACGGTATTCTCCGAGAAGACCTGCGCCAGAGTAAGGACCATGATGGAAGCCGTTGTATCCGACGGTACAGGTAAGGCGGGTCAGGTCGCAGGCTATAACGTTGCAGGTAAGACTTCCACATCCACGATCGATGCAGGCGAAGACAAGGGCGCACACGTTCTTTCGTTCTCCTGTTACGCTCCCGCAAATGATCCCAAGATCGCAGTCCTCGTTGTCTTGAACCAGCCTGAAGATCATTCGGTAGGTTCTTCTTCCGCAGCTTCCACGGCTGCCGAGATCGTTGAGGGAACACTTACATATCTGGGTGTCGAGAGAACATTCACCGAAGAAGATTACGATGACCTTCTCAAGCAGTTCTACGTTCCCAAGGTTGACGGCAAAGCAGTATCCGAAGCATCTTCATCTCTTTCCGTTAACGGTCTTACGACGATCTACGGAACACTCGACATGAATTCGGATACGATAGTCGCAAGGACATATCCCGACTATACGAACACTCTCTACAAGACAGGAGTTGTCGTAATGTATCCCGACGGTATCACGGAAGATCAGATGCTCACTACAAGAGTTCCCAACCTCAAGGGCATGAATGCCATCGAGTGCATCGAGGCTTTGAGAAAGATGAACCTTAACTGCAAGATCGAAGGCGATGTCGCCGGCATATGCATAGACCAGAGTGAATCTTTGGGAACGGTCGTTCTTGCAGGCAAGATAATCAAAGTAACTATGGGCAATACCATGCCCGATCAATCAGCTTATGACGATAACGGCGGCGGTCAAGGCAATGAAGGCGGTCAGGGAGTTCCCACGGGGTCTGATTCCGATGAAGACGGCATCATAACAACGAGCGAGACCACCGCCGGAGACGATCCCAACCAGGGAGAGGGGTGATCCTTATGCATACAGGAGAACTCATTAAGATCGAAGGCATGAGGATCGTAAGAGGCGGTCCTGACATCAACATCGGTTCCGTCGAGTTCGATTCCCGAAAATGCGCCCCGGGATCCTTATTCGTTGCCATCAAAGGCTTTAATTCCGACGGTCACGAATATATAACTGCGGCAGCAGAAAAAGGCGCATCAGCAGTCCTGATAGATTCAGCGAGAGATAAGGATCTTTATCCCGAATCCAAGATCCTGGATTCTCTTGATCCTTCCGTTGCAGTACTTGAGATCGAAGATACGAGAAAAGCTCTTGCCACGACAAGCCGCGAGGTATATAACCATCCCGAAGAAAAGCTCAACATATTGGGCATAACGGGAACGAAAGGCAAGACCACGATAACATTCATGTTAAGGTCGATCCTGGAAGCAGCCGAGATCCCTTCGGGACTCATAGGTACCGTCGTTAACATCGCAGGCGGAGAGAAGATCAAATCCCTCCATACAACTCCCGAATCATCGGATCTTTATAAGATGATGAAGGGGATGGCTGATGCAGGCGACAAGGCTCTGGTAATGGAAGTATCTTCCCAGGGATTAAAATACGACAGGGCATACGGCATAAGATATAAGGCTGCGGCTTTCACAAATCTCTACGAGGATCATATCGCTCCCAACGAGCATCCCGACATGGATGATTATTTCAAGAGCAAGCTCAAGATCTTCGATAACTGTGAAACCGGCATCATCAATGCCGATACCCCCTACAAGGATGAAGCTGCTTCATATGCCAGTGACAAGTGCAGGGTCCTTTTCTACGGAACAGCGGAAGATGCGGATATCAGGGCATATGACATAAGACATTATTCCGAAGGTTACGAATCCGGATCCGTATTTAAGATCAGCTCGCCCTGGTACGAAGGCGAGATAAAGATCCCTCTTCCCGGGAGCTTCAATGTGTCAAATGCCCTCTGCGCGATATCCTGCGCGGGCGTTGCGGGAATCCCCTTTGAAGCAGTGGCAAAAGGCCTTGAAACGGCTCATGTTCCGGGCAGGATGCAGCCTGTGGCAAACGAGCTCGGTATATCCGTTATTGTTGACTATGCACATAATGCAGCCGCTTTGGAGAATGTACTTTCTACTGTCAGGGAGTACAGCGCTAAGCGTATAATAAGCGTGTTTGGCTGCGGGGGACAAAGATCCCGCACGAGAAGGTTCGAGATGGGCGAAGTCTCCGGAAAGATGGCTGATCTCACGGTCATCACGTCAGATAACCCCAGGGCTGAAGATCCGATGGCGATAATAGAAGACATCGTCACGGGCATAAAGCCGACGGGAGGGCTTTTCGAGATCGAGCCTGACAGGGCAAAAGCGATAAAACATGCCATGAGCATCGCTCTGCCCGGCGATGTCGTGCTGATAGCAGGCAAGGGCCATGAGGACTATCAGATCTTTGCCGACAGGACCATACATTTTGATGATGTCGAAGAAGCAGCAAAAGCCGCATCCGAGATCAGGGAAGAGAGACAATGAAGCAGTTTACGCTTGATGAAGTTATATGCGCCATAGAAGGTCAGCCGCTCTACAACACGGATGAGCAGATCTTTGCGACCGCGATCGACATAGAAGGCGTTACGACAGATACCAGGAAGATCGGCGCGGGCCAGATCTTCTTTGCGCTCAAGGGCGAGAATTTCGATGGCAACGATTATGCAAAAGAAGCTCTGGATAAAGGGGCAGTTGCGGTCGTAATGAGCGACAGGTCCAAGGTCCCGGATAAGGGAATAGTCATATTGGTCGAAGATACGGTCAAGGCTCTGGGAAAGCTTGCAAGGCATTACAGGTTCAAGCTCGGTGCAAGGGTCATAGGCATAACGGGATCCGTCGGCAAGACTTCGGTCAAGGAATTCATATCCGAAGTCGCATCGATATCCTTTAAGGTATGGAAGACACCCGAGAACCAGAATAATGAGATAGGTCTTGCAAATACGATCCTTTCGGCACCCGCTGACACCGACCTGCTCGTTCTCGAGATGGGAATGAGAGGCGAAGGGCAGATATCCTACCTTACTAACGTTGCATGTCCCGATATCGCGGTCATAACCGGCATCGGCTATTCACACATAGAACTTCTGGGCTCGCGCGAGAACATCATGCGCGCCAAGATGGAGATAACTGAAGGACTTACCGAAGGCGGAGTCCTTGTCGTAAACGGTGATGATACCTTCCTTCTCGAAAATGCCAAGAAGGAACTTTCGATCAATCACCCGCTGGCGGCAGTATCAGCCGATAAAAAAGAAGATCCTGACAAGATAAAGAACTGCATGCTCTTCTTCCGCGCCTGCAACATCAGGCAGGACGGAGAAGGCTCAACCTTCGATATCGAAGCGACACTGGCAGGGAAGAAATACTACCGTGAGGATTTCAGGCTCAAGGTTACCGGCATGCATAACATCCGCAATGCCATGATCGCCTGCCTCTGTCATACCGTCCTTAAGATCGGCACGGCTTCGGACTTCTCGGAAGAAGATGCCAAGGCTCATCTTGCCATGATAAGACAGGCTCTCCTCTCGCACGAGAGAAAGCCCGGGCGCGGAGCGACCTACCGCACGCGTGACTATATCATCATCAACGATGCTTATAATGCTGCTCCCGAATCGATGGAATCCGCATTCGAAAATCTTGACGGCATCACAGGCTGCAAGAGAAAGATAGCAGTCCTGGGCAATATGCTCGAACTGGGATCTTTTGCGCCGCAGCTTCATAAGTATGTCGGAGAGAAATGCGCATCCTACGGCTTCGACAAAGTGTTCATCACGGGCGAAAATGCCGATGATTTCATTCAGGGCGCGAAGTCAGTTGCCCCTGATATCGATATAATAAAGTGTGAGGATACGGAAGACGTCAAGGCAAGACTTGACGGCTTCCTTGAAGCGGGAGACTGCGTGCTCTTCAAGGCATCGCATGCATTCGGCTTCGAAGGACTCTCTGATCATTTCCGCGCGAAGGGTGACGCATGATGGATAAGCCTTACGACAATCAGATGAACAGCGGTACAAATGCCGATATCGAGCAGCTTCTTGAAACTGCTCCCAAGAAGACATCGGAATCTGTTGCCGCGCGTTTCAGAAAGGTGAGGAAGAGATATAACATCCCCCTTCTCCTCATGATGACCGTTCTTGTCGTATTCGGCCTCATCGTGCTCTATTCCGTTTCGGGTCCTGACGCCTACGGCCTTTATCAGGATTCCGCATTCTTCCTAAAGAGGCAGCTTGCATTTACCATTGCAGGTTATGTCATCTGTCTTGTCATCTCATTCTTCCCGGTTAAGTTTTTCGAGACTAAAGTAGTTACATTGGGAGCTGCAGGTGCGAGCCTCGGCCTCATCATCCTGACTATGCTCTTCGGCGAGAACTATAACGGCGCTAAGAGATGGATCACCATCGGCCCCATCGACTTCCAGAGTTCGGAGGTCGTTAAGGTCGCGCTTATCCTCGCATTTGCAGGTTACTGCAGCGCCAGGGCCAGGATGCGCGCCAAGTACGCGAAAAGGAAAGACGGCCGGAAAGAGAAACTCTTGACACAGGCTTTCTTCGACTTCATCCTTCCCGTCGGCGCGGCCGTTGCAGTCGATATCTTCATCCTTGCACAGCCTCACGTTTCCTGCTTCATAATCGTAGCCCTCATAGTCTTCATGTGCACACTTGCAGCAGGAATCCCCTTGAGGTCCTGGATCGTAGGAGGACTGATCTTTGCGCTCGTCGGAGGCATTGCTGTCGTTGCGGCTCTTTTGATCCTTCCGGAAGAGAAGAAGGAGAGCATCAGGAAAAACTACACGCACGTTTTCAAACGAGTGGAGATCTACAGCGAAGAAGAATCAACGACCCTTACAAAGGACGATACCAGACAGGTTGATAATGCCCACAACGCCCTGGGTTCGGGCGGCATGTGGGGTGTCGGAATCGGTAATTCCAGATCCAAGTATAACTATGTATCCGAGGCCCAGAACGACTACATCTTCTCCATCTACGTTGAGGAGACGGGCTTTGTCGGAGGGCTCGTTCTGATACTCATGTATCTGGTATTCTTCGTAATGTGCGTTGCCGTGGTCCTCAAGGCAAACACGCCTTATACCAGGATCCTTTCCGCCGGATGCACGGCGCTCATTTTCGTAGAATTCCTGCTCAATCTCTCGGTTGAGCTCCAGATAATCCCTTCCACGGGCGTTACGCTGCCTTTCTTCAGCTACGGCGGCACCGCCCAGGTTACTCTTCTTGCAGCAATGGGCTTCATCCTCTGTGTTTCAAGATGCACGATCCCTCAGGAAGAAAAAGAAGAGCTCATAGAAGAAGAGATCCCTGAAGCAGCGCCCCGCATGGAGCCTGCCGTTTCCACAGTCTCCGCTGCTCCCGTATCCGCAAGGAGCGGAAGGGCAAATCACCGTCCGCAGGAAAGAATACAGGGTAAAGATCCTGCGGGAAGGAAGATCAAGAGATGAGATTTCTTATCACGGGAGGGGGAACTTCGGGACACATCAATCCTGCGCTCACTATCGCAAAGGCGCTTTCAGACCGCGCAAAATCAGAAGGTGAAGAATGCAATATAATCTTTACCGGCAGGAAGAAGGGTCTTGAGGGTGAACTCGTGCCCAAGGCAGGATGGGAATTCAGGGATGTTGAAGCCCTTCCCATGCCCATGAAGCCGACACCCAAATTCTTCAAGGCATATGCCGCAATGTGCCGCGGCATGAATACCTGCATTAAGCTGATAGACGAATTCAAACCCGATGCCGTCATATCGACGGGCGGCTATGTAAGCGGACCGCTCCTTCGTGCTGCCATCCGCCGCAATATTCCCATAGTCCTTCATGAATCAAATGCCTTCGCAGGCCGCGCCAATAAAGTCTTTGCAAGAAAAGCAGACCTTATCCTTACGGGCTTCCCCGGCTGCGAAAGCGAATTTAAGACCAAAGGCAAAGTCGTATTCGTCGGCAATCCCGTCAGGAGCAGGGTCTTCGATTATACATATGAGAGCGCAAGATCAGAGCTGGGGATAGGAGAAGACGAATTCCTTATCTTTGCCATGGGCGGATCTTTGGGCTCAGCCACGATCACTTCCTTTATCCTGGACTATGCGGTCAGGAATCCTCAATATAAGTTCAGGCTCAGCTGCGGCAAGCAGAATACGGTAAAGATCCCCCAAGATCTGCCTTCAAACATCACCGTAAGCGAATACATAGAAAATCCCGAGATCTATCTTGCAGGTTCCGACATATGCATCTTAAGGTCCGGCGCCATAACCTGCGCCGAGGCATGCGCGGCATCTGCATGCGTAGTCTTCATTCCTTACCCTTACGCAGCCCACGACCATCAGACCTATAACGCTGATTCCATCCGTCAGAAGGGCGGCTGCGAGATGATCGCAGACAGCAAGGTAAATGAGGGTCTTGAAGACATCATAAGCGATCTCGCTCAGAACAAAGAGAAAAGGGCTTCCATGCGCAAAGCCGCCAAGGCTCTTTCAGTTTCCGATACCACCGACAGGATATGTAATGCCATTTTGGATGTCATTCGCGGGCAAAACTGATAAAATAGTCTGAGTATGGATGATAATGAACTTAACAGATTATTCGATATGACCGACGAAGGGGAGGAAAATGCCGGAGAAGGCAAGCCTGCCCGTAAAGGTTTTTTCGCGAGATTCAAGCGTGATAAGAAAGAGAAGAGATCAGCCAAGAAAGGCATATTGGATGATGTCCTCGATTTTTCCGACGATGAAGAAACAGCTGAACAGGAAATCCCCGAGTCTGAAGTTCCTGAAGAACTTCCCGTAGAAGAAGTATTGGAAGGACCGGAAGAAACAGCTGAAGCAGAAGAGCCTGCAGCTGAAGAAGCGGTTGAAGAAGCAGGAGAAGAATCCGCAGAAGAAACGCCTGTAGAAGAAGAGTTCCCCGAAGATAAGGAAAAACAGGCTCCCGAAGAAGAAGCCGATGATGAAGATGCGGCTGATGAAGCTTCGGATGAAGAAACAGAAAGCCCGGAAGATACTGCAGAAGCCGAAGAAGAGGAAGTTCAGGAGAAAACTGCGGCAGTAAAAGTCCATAAGCCCAAGTACCGCCTCAAGACTCCCGATCTTGACATTCCCAGGCCTTCCCGCAAAGTAGTCCTCGCAGCGATCCTTGCGATCCTTATCATCACGCTCGCGCTGTTCCTTGCGCTGCACCCCGCGTTCAGGGTCAAGTACATGAAGATCGACGGCAACGTCGTCGTATCGGACCAGGAGATCCTCGAAGCAACCAAGCTCAAATACAATGCCCACCTTCTCGCTGGCATCAGCGGCAACATCCTCGATATCCTCAAGCTCAATTATGGCAAGACCGAAGAGAAGATAAAGAAGGAAAATCCCTACATTCGCGACATTGACATCTCCATATCTTTGCCTTCCACCGTCAACATAAAAGTGGATGAGCGCGCCAAGATATCCTATGTCAAGACGCCCGACGGCTATGCCGCTTTGGACCGCGAAGGCACAGTCCTCGAACTGTCTTCCAAGGCAGGGGAAGTCCGCCCCGTCATAAGCGGCCTTGTCGTTGATTCGGCAACCTTAGGCGATAAGTGCGTCATTGAGAACATCACCGACTACCAGCGCGCCATCATCGTTCTCGGCGCCATCTTGCAGGTAGATAATTCTACGATCGAAAACGACTACCGCATGTTCGCGAACACCGCAGAGATCCGCATCCTTCCGTCCGGCTACATGTTCCTGACGATCTACACGCCTCTGGGCTCGCTCCTCCAGGTCAAGCTCGACAGCACCGAGTCCATCACCGACGACATGACCTGGCTCCGCTACGCCCTCGTCTCCGGCGGCTTCGAGAACCTTCCCGACGGCGCCCTCGACATGACCGGCGACGAGTACATCTACAGACCTTACTGATATCATAGTGTTGGCGCAAACACCCCGTTTTGTTGGCGATTTCGCCAACAAAACCAATGATTTGCGCCAACAACGCTCTTATAAGCCAGGAATTGGCGGAAACCCATCGAAATGTTGGCGGAATCGCCAACATTTCATATGATTTGCGCCAACATATTATCAATCGCAAGCCGCTATCGTCTTTATACAGATCAGTCTTCATCCGTCAAGGATGCCCTGCGGGCACATTCTTGCGAATGCTAAAGTCCTTGACTGACTTCGCCTGATCTGTTGACGGTGTTTACGCGGCTTGCGGTCAATATTGATTGAATACCTAGTGAGTTACAGGTGTTCCATACAATTTGTGAGATTTTGTGAGATTTTCGTAGTTTTTCTGCCGCTGTAAGAGGGTAGAATCGTACTATGAGAAACAAAATTAAACAACTTAAGATTTCGTATTTCAGGGATAAGATAAAATCTTATCCTGATATCAGGCTTGGCTACAGAAATATCAGGAATGAAGTAGTGCCGATCGTTATGCTTTATGAAGGAAAAAGACGTGTCGAAGTTCATAAAACAAATAGTAAACGAGGCATTGAACTTGTCAGGATCAAGGAAGAGGCTGATAACTGCAAGAGGATCTTGAGCAAGCTTGAGTCTGAGTGGGTCGAACTGTACGGAATACCATGCGAATACATGAGGATCCGTCATTACGGAGATACCGAAAACAAGAGATTCTTCGATCAGTTGAGTGAGCGCTGTAATACATACGACAGCATGACTGCGGTCTGTTACAACGGCAAGATTTATAAATCCAAACTTGAAGGGGATTTTGCAACTCTGATGGATGAATACGGGATAATGTATAAATATGAACCGGAGGTTGTAACAGGTACGAATACCGTGAATCCGGATTTCGTTCTCTATCTCCCGTGGCTCGATCTGATCATCCTGGTTGAGATCTTCGGTGCAATGAGTGATGTCGCTTATCTTAACAGAAACAAACTGAAGCCGTTTAAATATGCCATGGGCGAATGGATCCTCGGATGGAACTTTCTTGCAATGTGTTATTCCGACAAGACAACTTATATCCGTGAGATGGTGATGGAAGATATCGAGAACATAGAACTCCGCAGATGTCTGGAGATCCTGAATTCGCGGAAGTTCCAATAAGAGATCGTCATCGGGAGCAAGCCGCGTAAACACCGTCAACAGATCAGGCGGAGTCAGTCAAGGACTTCAGCATTCGCAAGAATGTGCCCGGAGGGCATCCTTGACGGACTGGAGGCTGATCTGTAAAAAGATGATCGCGGCTTGCGGTCGATAGAAAAAGGCTGCTCATTCGAGCAGCCTTTCAAGTTTTATTCTTCTTCCCAGAATAGTTCATCCAGTGTTTTTCCCAGAGCTTTGCATATGGCGATGCAGAGGTTTACGGTGGGGTTATAATCGCCTTTCTCGATCGCATTGATCGTTTGGCGGGACACTCCGACCTTATCCGCGAGATCCTGCTGGGACAGGTCAAGGGCAGCTCTGGCAGATTTGAGCTTAAGATTCTTCATCGGCCATTGCCTCCTTTTTGTCGAGTATTGTCTTGACGATCATCTCTATGCCCATCGCGAAAAAGAAGATTCCGGAGATCATCGTATAGAGCTGTACGTTTGATTTGACCATCACGCTTTCAATAATAGATATGATGATCTCTAATGATCCGACTACGGTGTAGATGATCGCTAAGGGCATCCTCTTGTCTTTCATTCCGACAAAGGCATCGTTAAGATCTGCTTGGATTATGAATGCAAGGATTCCGGTGAGGCCGATGATGATCCCGCTTTCCATCGGATCGAAAGGCTGTTGGCCTGTAATAGTGCTCAATGCAGGAAGAGCGAGGGATACCACGATCGTTATCAGAAGTGCGTTGAATGCTGTCGTGCCGCGGGCCTTAACCATTCTCTCGTCAAATTCCCTGTCCGTATTTCTGTTGGCAAGGAAGGATATGCCTACGCAGGCTGCGATGAAGAAGGCCGTGACAATGATCAGCATGGCGATGCCGAAGAAAGAATGACCATATGAATCGAGTATTATGCCGCAGCGGATCTGATATTCCGAATCTTCAAGTGTTGCGCCTTCTTTGATGTCAGGATCGATCAGGACGAACATGCCTTTGTCAAAAACACAAATATCTCCTGTCTTGACCGTGGAGTTGGCTGCCTGACCTGTGTACACTGTCTCGCTGTTAACGGAAGCTGTCATGATCTTGATGTTAGCAACCAGATTATCGGGACCCTCAATATCGATCGTGTAAGAGCAGTTCTCTCCGACAGGGTTGAAATATACCGGATTCATCAGAGCCTTCTCAACTTTGTTGTTCCTGACCGTTACCGGTATGGTTACAGTTGATGTCTGATCGTTGTTCTTTAATCCTGTTGCGATCGCGAGAAGGATGATGATTGCGATTGATATTATCATTGTAATGATCCTTGATTTCTTTTTCATGGCTTTATACCTCCTTGTCATGGCCATATAGTAATGCCATCTTGACGTAATGTCAAGTATATTTGACAAAAAGTCTTAGAAATTTTTCTTTGCAGCAGATAAACTGATTTGTTGGCAGGAAGTAGTTATGGTATCGTGAAAAGATTAAGGTTACACGCCTGCGCGCGATTGACATATTAATATAATATAAACAAATTGACCGTCACATTTGTTTGGGTTAAAATTACACTTGGTATGTTATATTGTAATCGGGTATTATACCCCGCAATGTGATTATTGCTGATCAAACAACTGTAACGGAGGAACTAAAGGATGTCTGAAAGCAAATACACTTATTCACTCGATGAATCGAATGCTGCAAGCATTAAGGTTATCGGTGTAGGCGGCGGCGGATGCAATGCCGTAACGAGAATGGTAGAGAGCGGTGTCCAGGGGGTCACGTTCATCACTATCAATACGGACAATCAGGCACTTGCCAGGAGCAAGTCGGATATAAAGCTTCAGGTCGGTGAGAAGGTTACCCGCGGTTTGGGCTGCGGCGCTGATCCTTCAAACGGCGAGAAAGCTGCAGAAGAATCAAGAGAAGAGATCGCTGAGGCGATCAAGGATACAGACCTTCTGTTCATTACTGCAGGTATGGGCGGCGGAACCGGTACGGGTGCTGCTCCTGTTGTTGCACAGATCGCAAAAGAGAACGGCATCCTTACAGTAGCCGTTGTTACGACTCCTTTCTTCTTCGAAGGTGAGAGAAGAGCAGCTAACGCTGACCGCGGAATCCGTGAACTCGCTAAGAATGTTGATTCCCTTATCGTTGTTTCTAATGACAAACTGCTTCAGATCGTAGATGACAACACATCCGTTGACGAAGCTTTCAATATGGCTGACCAGGTACTGAAGTTCGGTGTTGCCGGCATCTCAGACCTCGTAGCTATTCCCGGACTTATCAACCTTGACTTGGCTGACGTTAAGAGAGTCATGGCTGATGCAGGTGTCTGCCACATGGGTATCGGCCGTGCTTCCGGTGAGGACCGTGCACAGTCCGCTATCAGACAGGCAATCAACTCGCCTCTGCTCGATACGACTATCGACGGCGCAACGGGCGTTATCGTAAACTTCACCGGCGGACGCAACATGAAGCTCACCGAGATCGACAAGGCTTCCACGATCGTTCGCGAAGAAGTATCGCCTGAGGCTGAGATCATCGTCGGTGCAGTTATCGATGATTCTCTTGAGGACGAGCTCATGATCACGGTCATCGCTTCCGGTTTCGACAATACAGTAAATGCATCTGCAGGCAGAAAGGCATCTACATCCGTTCTGTCCCGCAGCAATCCTCAGCTCATTTCCGAGAAGAAGCCCCAGCCCCAGGCTCCCAGGACTGAATATCAGCCCAAGGCTCAGGCTGCTGCTCCCGAAGCACCTGCTCCCAAGGCAGCTCCCGGATTCCTTTTCGGTGATGATTCCGTAAAGGGCGCAGCTCAGCAGCCCGCTCAGCCTGTAGTTCCTCAGCCTGTTCAGGTACAGCCCGTTCAGGTTCAGCCTGTACAGGTTCAGCAGATCCCTGTTCAGCCCGTTCAGGTTCAGCAGATCCCTCCTCAGTATCAGCAGCCCCAGGCTCCCGTACAGCAGCCTCAGATGGGCGGTCACCCTCAGGCAACCGTAGCTCCTACTGTTGAGGACAAGCCTTCCAAGTCCGCTAAGCCCTGGTTCATGTTCGGTAAGGACAACAATCAGAATTAAGGACTTAGGAGCATAGCAACAAATGATCTGTCCTTATTGCGCGAAAGACAATGATAAAGTAGTTGATTCACGTGCGTCCGAGTCGGGTTACGCCATAAGACGCAGAAGAGTATGCCTTGAGTGCAATGGCAGGTTTTCGACGATTGAAAAGATCGAAGGGTTTCTTCCGACCGTTATAAAGAAGAACGGGACGAAGGAACCCTTTGTTCCGTCAAAATTGAAGACGAGTCTTGAGATCGCATGCTCGAAAAGACCCGTATCCAATCAGCTCCTGACCGATATCGTATCCTGTGTCGAAAATGACATCATGCAAAGATACAGACAGGAGATAACGAGCAATGAGATCGGCGAGTATGTCATGAAGAGACTTTACGAAGCCGATAAGGTTGCATATGTAAGATTTGCATCGGTCTATAAGGATTTCACGGATCCCGAGAGCTTTGCCCAGGAAGTTGCAAAGTTCGCAGGAAACGAAGATCCCGGAAAGGCTGATGAACAATGGGGTGCCGATGATTCGGCAAACGATAAAGAAGGAAACGAATAAGAGAGGTGAATGAAGTATGGCAGCAAAGAAGATCCTTTTGGTAGATGACGATCCCGGTATCATCGAAGTATTGAGACTTTATTTCGAGAAGGAAGGTTATGTGGTATCCACATGCAGTCAGGGTGACATGGCACTGGCGGCAGTTGAGTCCTTCAAGCCCGACATCATATTGCTCGACCTGATGCTTCCCGGCATGGACGGAAATGATATATGCAGAGAGCTGCGCAAGACATCGGATATCCCTGTCATCATGCTAACTGCAAGAACAGATACACTCGATAAGGTATTGGGTCTTGAACTCGGCGCTGATGACTACATCGCCAAGCCTTTCGAGCCTAAGGAAGTCCTGGCAAGAGTCAAGGCTGTCTTGAGAAGATCCGAGAGCAAGCCTGAGGCTGATCAGAGCACAGCTGTTGATTCTTCCGAGATCATCACATATCCCGGATTCTCCGTCGACAAGGTAAGATACGTTGTAACGATCGACGGCGAGGAGATCTTCATGCCGCCTAAGGAACTCGAACTTCTCTTCTTCCTGGCATCCAATCCGAACCGCGTATTCACCAGAGAGCAGCTCCTGGAGAATGTCTGGGGTTATGATGTATATGTCGAATCAAGGACTGTTGACGTTCACATCAAGCGTATCCGCGCCAAGATCGAGAAGCCCGATGTTGAGCATGACTGGTATATTCAGACCATTTGGAGCAAGGGCTATAAGTTCGTAACCAAATAAAGAAGCCTTGTTATGAAGAATAAGAAGGTATCGGCAAATTTTGCCGTATTCATCATATCATTCCTTATATTCACAACGGTTCTCGTCTTCGCTTTGCTGTTGTTTCTTTCGTATGAGAACATGTACAACACCAAAGCGTCTGCGACCATCGAATCAACGGATCTTAAAGCCAAGAGCCTTGCGTCTGACATAGGATCCGTTGTCGCTGACAAAACGGATTTCGTCTTTACCCGTGACAATGACGGCACGGGTAATCTCGAGCGCACAATGCTGATCGAAAAGTTTGTCAGATCAAAGGTATACAGCGCGGACAGCGAGGTCCTCATAGCCGACGGAGAAGGTACGGTCTATATGACGAACCTGCCTGATGCAACGGAATTCAAACTCGTTAAGGTCGTCTTTGACAGTAATGCCAAGTATTCCGTAAATGACGAGAAGGGCAAGGAGATGCTCCAGGAGGCAGGAAAAAAAGGCTTCTCCGGCATCAGCAATATGGACAACAAGTTCATTGATTTCGTCTGCTGTGAGATGATCATAGGAACGGACTATTTTGTTGTTGTTGCAAGCTCCGTCCCTGCGTCTGACATCATGGGTGATTATGTGGTCCTCGTAGTTGAACCTGCGATCGTTGCGCTGATCGCATCCATAGTGCTCTACGTCATGTTCATGTGGCTTTCGCTCCGCCCCGTGCGTAATATCTCGGGCGTTATCCAGAAAGTATCCGAGGGTGATTATACGGCCAGAGTAGATGAGGCTTATACCAATGCCGATAACTTCATGAATTTCACCGTAACATCCGAATTTACGGAGATGGGAAATACCGTTAACAACATGATCGAATCCCTCCAGAATCAGGAGAAGGACAGGGAGATCTTCATCTCATCGGTTGCCCATGACATAAGGACTCCGTTGACTTCGATAAACGGCTTCGTAACGGCAATGCTCGACGGCACGATAGGCGATAACGAAAGACCTAAATATCTTGAATTGATCAAGATGCAGGTAGGAAAGATCAAGTCACTCGTAACATCCATGACGGAAGCTTCATCCTTATCTCACGTATCTCCCGAGATGATGGAGGAATTCAACGTCAATGAGATGCTCTGTGACATCACTGATGACCTGGAGAGCCTTTTCGAGCAGAAGAACATAACGCTCGTAAAATCGCTTGATCCCGGGCCTCAGATAATTGCCTATGGCGAGACGATGGAACTCGGCCGTGTTGTAAGCAACATCATAACGAATGCGATCAAGTTTACGCCCGTCGGCGGCAAGATCAAGATCTCGACCGAGACGGACAGGAAAGAGCGCAAGATCTGGATATCAGTCGATGACTCCGGCCCCGGCATCCCGGCCGATAAGCGCCAGAGGATCTTCGAGAGTTTCTATAAGGGCGATCCTTCCCGTAAACAGGAAGGTTTCGGTCTCGGTCTTTATATCTGCAAACAGATCCTCATGGGTCACCGTCAGACCATAGTCTGCGAAGAATCGACAGAACTCGGAGGAGCCAAGTTCATATTCTCGTTCCCTTATCCTCCGGAGGCATAAATGGCCGGATTATCTTTGAAAAAGAAGAAGATCCTGGCAGACGAAGTATGGGAAAGGCTCAATGAGGAATTCCCCGATTCGGATTGTTCTCTCGAAAAGGATCTCCCCGAAAGGCTTGCCGTAAGAGGTATATTATCTGCACAATGCACGGATGTAACCGTTAATAAGGTATGCCGTGTTTTATTTTCAAGATACCCTTCTATGGAAGATATCTTAAAGGCTGACATAAGCGATATAGAAGACATGATCAGACCTTGCGGGCTTTATAAAGCCAAGGCGGGATCGGTCATGGAATTCGCAAGATTATATGAGGAAGAATGGGGCAGGGAAGTGCCTTCTTCAAGAGAAGAACTGATGCGCTGCAAAGGCGTCGGGAGGAAGATCGCAAATCTCATAATGGGCGAGATCTATTCCATCCCCGCAGTTGTCGTGGATACCCACTGCAAGAGAGTGATGTACAGGATAGGACTTACATCATCGACGGATCCTTTGACGGCGGAAAAAGATATATGCAAGGTTTTCGATGAGGATAGATGGATTAAGTTAGGGCATCTTGCAGTGGACTTGGGAAGAAGATACTGCAAGTCCTCAAAGCCTGATTGTGATAATTGTCCCCTCAAAGGGATCTGCCAAAGGAGGGGCTTATGAGAGTAACTTTAACGAGTCCCGTTGTCTCCCTTTACGGCATAGGTCCGACAGCATCGGAGAAACTGGCAAAACTTGAGATATATAACATATATGATCTCATTACTTATATCCCGAGAAGATATAACGACTGGAGCAATATCTCGGATATCATGGACATTGGTCAGGATCTTGAAGTGTCCTTAAAACTAATGGTTTTGACCATGCCATCTTTCAATCCGAAGAGCAGGCTCAAGCCCATCAGCTTTTTCGTCGGAGACAAGGGCATCAGGATCAAGGTCACATTCTTTAACCAGCCCTATCTTGCAGAAAAATACATGAGGGGAGACGAGGTTTTCTGTCACGGAAAACTTACTGTCTTTAACGGCGGTCTCCAGCTCGTAAACCCTTACATGGAGAAAGTCTCATCGGTGGACGAGGACGAACTCGTAAAGCCCGTATATAAACTCACCGCGGGCATCACTTCCAAGCAGATCTCCAAATGGGTCAAGACTGCATTGGATCTTTGCGGAGATCAGATGCTGCAGGTTATACCTGAAGAGGTCGTAAGAAAGAGAGGATTCGTAACTCCCAAAGAATGCTACCGCATGATACATTTTCCTTCGGATATCGATGAAGCAAACCGTGCAAGATCGCAGGTCGCTTATGAGGAATTGGTGCTCCTGGGGATCGGCATGAGGATGAGCCAGAAAAGAAGCGCAGATGAGATCGCGCCCGTTGTCATTCCTTCGGGATCCCTGCCTTCTGACAAGGCATCAGCCTGGAAGAAGATAATAGCGAATTTGGGCTTTGAACTGACGGAAGATCAGAAGAATGCGATAAAGAATATCCAGCAGGATCTCATGAAAGATATGCCCATGAACAGGCTCGTTCAGGGCGATGTCGGATCAGGCAAGACTGCAGTTGCGATCCTTGCCATGGCAATGACTGCGATAATGGGTTATCAGTCAGTTCTCCTGGCGCCAACATCGGTCCTTGCGACCCAGCATTTCAACACGGCTCTTAACATACTTAAGGGCAGCGGGATCGAATGCGAGCTTTTGCTCGGAAAGACAAGCCAGTCCGAGAAAACGAGGATAAAGAAGGCGATAGAAAAAGGCAGCGCCAAAGTGATTATAGGAACGCATGCGCTTCTTACTGACGACATAGTCTTTTCTGATCTTGCCCTCGTGATAGCTGACGAGCAGCACAGGTTCGGAGTCAAGCAAAGATCCAAGCTCCTTGTGAGAAAGAATGCGCAGGGCAAAGGCCCCAACAGCGTGCATAATCTTGTAATGACCGCAACTCCCATTCCCAGGACTCTGGCGATGGTCATTTATGGTGACATGGATACGACGGTGATCAAGCAAAAGCCCAAGGGCAGGATACCCGTCACGACATATTTTACGAATGACAAGGATTCAAGGGATATCAAGGATCTCATAATGAGGATGATGAACTCCGGCGATCAGGTCTATATCGTATGCGCCAAGATCGATGACGAGACGGAAGAAGAAGGCACATTCTTCTTAAGATACGATGAAAGCGATGATTCCATTACGAGCGTCATCCAGATGAAGGAAAAACTCGAAAAGTGGGGCATCGGCAAAGAATATCCCACAGGCATACTTTACGGTCCCATGCCCGAAAAAGAGAAGCTTTCGGTGATGGAAAAGTTTTCATCAGGCGAGATCAGGATATTGATCTCCACGACCGTAATAGAAGTAGGCGTTGATAATCCGAATGCCAATGCCATGATAATCATGGATGCGGACAGGTTCGGTCTTTCGACGCTGCATCAGCTCCGCGGCCGCGTAGGAAGGGGAGGAAGGCCCAGTTACTGCCTTTTGGTTTCCGAGAACAAGTCTGAGAATTCCCTTATCAGGATGACCATGATGTGCCAGTCTTCAGACGGATTCGAACTTGCAAGAAAGGATCTGGAACTAAGGGGCCCGGGAGACTTCTTTGGTACGAGGCAGCACGGCATCCCGGCACTTCGGGCTGCAAACCTTTATACCGATCTCGAACTTGCAAGACAGGCTGTTACTGAAGTAGGCGGTGTGATAGGATCGGGAACTGAAGAAGCCTTGAGAATTGAGAAGAACATAAAAGAACTTTTCGATCTGAGATTTGCATCATCTGAGAGGACATTATAATGCCGAGAGTAATTGCGGGAAGATATAAGGGCAGGGTGGTTCAAACGCCTGCGGGAGATAAGACGAGACCTACGACCGACAAGGTCAAGGAGGCATTGTTTTCGATAATACAAACGAGAGTTCCGGATGCAAGACTGCTGGATCTTTATTCAGGCTCCGGACAGATAGCGATCGAGGCATTAAGCCGCGGCGCCGAAAAGTGTTTTCTCGTAGAGAGGAACGGCAAGGCATGTGCCGTAATAAGGGATAACTTAAGCAAGATAGGGATAACCGAAGAAGATGCCGTTCTCATGAGGATGAACGTATCTGATGCCCTTTCCACGCTTGGAAGGAAAGGTGAAAGATTTGATATAATCTATATGGACCCGCCCTACAAGGAAGCAAAGGATGCGGCATCCGTTGCTGCAAGGATCATTGCGCAGGAAGACCTTCTTGCGGAAGACGGAATCCTTATCGTGGAGCATTCGAAAGAAGACGATGTCGCATCGGCAACGGATGACCTTGAATTCTTTCGTTCTTGTAGTTACGGGCTTACAGTGATAACATTCTTTAAGAGGACTAATTCTTAAAAGATAATAATATGGAGGCAGACTTGAAGACTTATCTTTTCCCCGGCACATTCGATCCTTTCACGAGAGGACACCGCGACATCGCACGCCGCGCGTCCGGTCTTTGTGACAAGCTCATTATCGCCGTAATGGAAAACTCTGCCAAGAAGCCTGTTTTCTCACCCGATGAAAGGGAAGAGATGGTACGCCTTTCGATCTCGGAATATGATAATATCGAAGTGATACAGTCCTCCGGACTTTTGGTCGATCTATATAGAGAGATGGACTGCTGTGCCGTTGTAAGGGGCATCAGATCCGAGTCTGATTTCAGGTACGAAGCGGAACTCGCTCTCGCCAACAGACTCCTTTGTCCTTCATATGAGACTGTACTGATCCCCTGCAGGGATGACATGTCCCTCATCAGTTCAAGTATAGTCAAGGAAGTTGGTCACTACGGAGGGGATATATCCAAGATGGTTCCCGCCGAGATTGTAGACATGGTCAAAAACAAACTTACTGAAAGGAAGTTGTAATTATGGAAAATAATTCGAATCAGGGAAGATATGACCCTTTGACACATATCGATTACATGATCGATACGATCAAGGATGCTACGAGTGTTCCTTTCACGGACAAGTGCTCCATCGAGAGAACGGAGATGATAAATTCCCTCCAGACTCTTAAGAACAATCTCCCCGGCACCATCTCCCAGGCCAACGACATCGTTGCACGTGCACAGGACATCATCAGCACCGCGCGCGACAAGAATAAGAAGATCATCGACGATGCCAACAGGATGTATGCCCTGAAGGTCAACGATCACGAGATCACGAGAGGCGCAAGGGAACAGGCTGCAGAGATCATTGCCAAGGCAGAGGCTCAGGCAGAGGAACTCCGCCGCGACGCTCACCTCTATGTCAAGCAGCAGCTCGAGAGACTGAACGAGACATTGGCAGAGAGCACGGCTAAGGTTCAGACGAACCTTAAGGAAATCGATTCGGCCATCGACAACCTGTGACAGGATTAAGAACATGAACGCAAGATCCCGGTGAAATATCAAGTTCAGCGGGATCTTATTTATAGAAGGAGGTGACAAAAGGTGCTTCTGGGATGTGAGATTATTAACTTTGATGTTTTCGATGACGATAAGATAGGGATCCTGATAGAAGATTCCGCTTCGGGAAGCAGGGTCTGCCGTCTCCGCAACATGACCGCCCTTATAGGACGGAATAATACTGGTAAATCAAGGTTCATAAATACCCTGGAATTCATAAAGGATACGGTTACGGGCAATGTGGCAGATGCTTCCATATCAGGGTCAAGGCCCGGCTTTGCCAACATGGTGATAGACAAGGATAAGCCTTCTTCTTTCCGCTTTTTCTTCAAGGTCTGTGACAGGATGACTTTCAAGTCCAAATACCTGCAATATGAACTTACGATCAGCTGTGATTCCTACGGAAGGCCTTTTGTCGAATCCGAGAAAGTGATCCGTTCGGATAAGGATAATGAGGAAGGAAAATATAAGTCCGTAACCATAATGGAGACGACACGCGGCAAGGGTTCCATCTCCTATCCCAAGGCTCCTGCAGGCGTCATGGGAGACATAGAGATAGAAGACGAGCACCTGACCGCTCTTTGCATCTACGGCAAGCTCACGGGCTATACCGACATGTGCGATCTTTATAAGGAGATCGCGAACTGGTTCTTCTGTAAATTCTCATCAGCCGACCACGATACCGATTACCTTACCGGCAAGGCTCCGGGAGGACATAAACACTTAAACGGCACGGGTTCCAACGTCAAGAACGTATTGGAATATCTCAAGGCCGAGAATGAGGAGATCTATCTTGCCACGATCGAAAAGATCAAGGAGAAGATCCCCAACATGAAGAAGAAAAAGAATCTTCCTTCCGAGCTTGCGGCTTCTCCGGACAGGCTCTTCCTCTACCTGCTCCTTCTTAACGACAAGAGTCCCAGATCCACGATCTTCATGGAGACTCCGGATAAGGACTTGTACCACGACATGGTGGATGTCCTGGCAGATGAGATGAGGGAGTTTGCGATAAGCCATAAATACAGCCAGATAATCTTTTCGACCCATAATCCCTACATAATGGAAGACCTTGCTCCTTCGGAGGTCTGGGTTTTCAAGAGATCTTTCGATATAGATGAAGGTGATGTCAGGATCAGCTGCGCAGGCGCCGATCCTCTCGTTGACGAACTCTTCCGCCAGGGTGTAGGCATGGGGGCTATCTGGTACGGCGGTCACCTGGATGAGGAGATCTGACAAAGTGAATATCGAGATACTTGCAGAAGATAAATCCGGCGCCGTCGTTGTAAAAAGGATGGTCGAAGCGATATGCCGCAGGGAGCTTGAAGGCGACATGCCAGTGGTTGAAGTAAGGCCTCACAGGGGCTGCGGAAAGCTCCCCGGTGACTGGTCAGCCAAACCCGGCAAGTTCGCATCCGGTCTTCTGGACCTTCTTCCCGCCAAATGCCGTGCCTACGAGAATATCTATAAAGACGGCGATCTCATTCTGGCAGTCGTTATGGATTCGGACAATCACGATCCTGCGGAGCTCAGAGCCTTGCTCTATTCAGTCACTTCTGAATATGCGCCCGACATAAGATGCGTCATCGGGCTTTGCACCGAGGAGATAGAAGCCTGGCTCTTAGGCGACAGACAGGCTCTTCTCAAGGCTTATCCCGATGCCAATGTGGATGTCATCGATTCCTACGAACAGGACAGCATCTGCGGCACCTGGGAGCTCCTTTGCAAGGCGGTCTGTCCCGATACCTACAGGAGCCTTATCGACGTAGGGTATCCTGCCATCGGCAACTATAAGGCAAGGTGGGCCGAAAACATATCCCTTTTCATGTCTCCCGAAAACAACAGATCCCCGAGTTTCTCGCTCTTTGCAAACGCGCTGACGGCAGCAGTCAAGAATCCCGCGCCGGTCAGGAGCATCCACAGGAGAACTTTCTGATGGGAAGAAGCATCTATATCCACATTCCTTTTTGTGAGCGGAAATGCCCCTATTGTGATTTTTATTCGATAGCAGACAGATCTCAATCATCTGCCTATATAGAAGCACTGCTGCAGGAGATCGAAGCTTTTGCAGGATCTGAAGTCAGATTCGATGACATGACAGATCTTCCTGATACTTTATATATCGGTGGAGGCACGCCTTCTTCGATCCCCGCAGAAGACATTGCTAAGATCGTAAATTCCATAAGGAAACTTTTCGGATTTGGCAAGGATGCTGAGATAACCATAGAAGTAAATCCTTCATCCCTTACTCAAGATAAGGCTCTGATCTATAAAGACTGCGGAATCAACCGCGTATCGATGGGCGTGCAGTCCCTTGATGACCAGGTCTTAAAGACATTGGGTCGTCTTCACGATTCAGACTGTGCAAGACGCGCTATCGATATCCTTAAGAATGCAGGCTTTACCAACATCTCCTGTGATCTCATGAGCGGGATCCCGGGACAGACAATAAGTTCCGCAGAAGAAAGCGCAAGAGAGCTTACAGAACTTGGGATAAAGCATATTAGCTGTTATTCTCTAAGCATCGAGGAAGGAACACTTTTCGAGCAAAGATATAAAGACAATATTGAAGATCTGGTTCCTCCGGAAGAAGAGCGGGAGATGTATCACAGGGTCAGGGCGCTTCTTGCAGCGAAAGGCCTTGTCCGCTATGAGATATCCAATAACTCCGTCGGAGGATACGAGAGCCGCCACAACCTGAATTACTGGGCAGGGGGCAATTACTATGCTTTCGGCGCCGCTGCGGCAGGATATCTTCAGGACATGAGATTTACGCATCCTGCGTCAGTCGCTGCTTATATCGAGGCAGCAAAGGCGATAACGCCTGAGAGCATTAAAGAATACTTTGATTCAAAGCAGGAGAAGTCAGATCTTCTCATCACCACGGATATCATGGACAGGGAAGAGAAGATGAAAGAATATCCTTTCCTGGCTCTGCGGACTTCTTACGGCATGAGCAGGAAGGTCTTCCTTGAGAGGTTTAACGTTCAGATAGATGAGTTTTTCGCAGATGCGATAAGGAAGAATATCGATGAAGGCCTGCTGATCGAGTTTGAAGATACCATAAGGCTTACGGATAAAGGTTTTGACTTTGCCGATAAGGTCATAAGGGATTTTCTGTGACAATTATTTGCTCAAGCGGTATTATTGACTTTTTCATTTCTGCGCGTTAGAGTCCTGATTAAGAGGGTATTAGACCTACTCAGACATTTACGGGGGTAAATATATGTTTGAAACCAGAAACTTTCGTTTGGATATAATTGTTCGTTGAATGGGGGGATATATGAAAAATTATATATGATTAACGATTCAATTATTCACAAAACAGTAGCAGCGAGTCATTATTTTGAGTCAATGCCTTTATATGCTCCGTTGGAATATTAGATATGGAAAACAGCATGAAGTTAAATAAGTTGCATTTTGTTGTTTTGTTTGTGGCCCTATTTGTGCTGCTAAACCTTACATATACAGTCAACGAGATGAGGGGAATTTATTCTGCTCCTAATGTGAGGGTAAACTTATACGATCCTTTGTTTGCGGTTTCTGGAATTACAACAGATAAAAATGCACGGTATGAATGGAAAAGATTGGATAACGGTTTTATCGCTTCTCGTGCAGGTGGTAAATTGTGGCTAACGAAAGATTGTCAGGTGTATGTATGCTTAGATAAAACAAATTTGGTTGACACCTCCTCCGCTGATGGCCATTCTCTTTCATTAGAGGAAGTAGTAAATTATCTTACCGATGTGTGTGAGAACGAAACAAATGATAATTATGAACTAAAGGATTTATCCCAATATATCTCTAAAGGAACTTTGTTTTTGCATGGTGAGATCATTATGACCGTTAGTGGACGTTATGAGGGATATATAGTTTTGAATACAGATCACCCGACTGTTTCTATACAGCAAACAGATTTTAATCAGAAATGGAATGATGTGGATCATTTCCCTTTTTATGCGGTGTTAGTATCCTTGGGTGTATCTATAACTGCATCGATTGTTTGGTATGTTGCATGTACGGGAATGCTTAGGAAAAACAAAAAAATAGATACTATATCTGATATTTATATTAGTTCCCATAGGGTTACTGGTAATAGTTGATGTTTGCTTGCTTATTTCTGTGTTTTTGAATCCCGTGTTATAGTTCTGATGGATAGTGAAGCGGTTTTATGACCAATTGCATTAATATCCTGTATTCCGTTGTAGACGATAAAAATTCAAATATAGGCAAAGCCGAGGCATTGTGTCTTTCGGAGCGATAATCGTTGACTATTTTTGTCATTAAGAGTATATTCTATTTGGCACTCGATGAGTGAGAGTGCTAATTTTGAGAAAGGAGCCCTTGAGAATGGATCTGGATCCCCGTAAGAAGGAAGTCCTGCATGCGATAGTGGACGATTATGTAAGCACTTTCGAGCCGGTCGGATCGAAGTCTCTTATCGAACGTCACGGCTTTGACGTAAGTTCTGCGACCTTGCGTAACGAGATGGCGGATCTTGAGCACATGGGCTTCCTTGAAAAGCCGCATACCTCTGCAGGACGCATCCCGTCTGACAAAGGATACAGGGAATATGTCGATTCCCTCATGAAGGTCGAGCCTTTGTCCCGCAAGGAGCAGGCCAAGATAGAAGAGAATATAAAAGCTTCCGTCGGAGAATTGGGCGATTTGATCAAGAGCGCTGCGGATACCTTGTCCCAGGCAACGGGTTTTGTAAGCCTTACATGTTCTCCACGTCTTAAGAAGAGCTATCTTACACAACTTAAGATATTGATGATCGAGCCGGGCAAGGCTCTGGTCGTTGTCGTTCTGTCGGCAGGCGTCGTTAAGGACAAGCTGGTCCGTATCCCTAATTTCATTACGGATAAGCAGATCTATGACATATCCAATGCGATCGAGAAGAACATCACGGGCAAGCCTTTGGATGAGATCACCCTGATCACCGTATCCTCTGCCCTTAAGGGCGGATCGGATATCCCGGATTCTTTGCTGAATCAGGTGCTCTACGAAGCATATGCCGCGATCAAGCAGGCTGACAGGATGGATGTTTATCTTGAAGGTTCTCACAGGATGCTGTCCCTGCCTGACTTCAGTTCCATGGGACGCGCGACTCAGCTTCTGGGTTCCCTTGCCGATGACGGCATGGTCGCAGGATATCTTAACGAGATGGAAGCGCAGGATAAGTCCAATCAGGATTCCTACATGATCAGGATCGGCCAGGAGATCACTCTGGAGGGCTTCGACGACTGCAGCTTCATTACGACCACCTACAACATGGGCGACGGCGTACAGGGCAACATAGGCGTTATAGGACCTAAGAGAATGGAATATTCGAAGGTCATATCACAGATCGATTTCGTCAAGAAGAACCTTGATGAACAGATAAAGATTATTAACGAATAAGAAAGGATGGATGAGATGGAAAACAACGATGAGATCTTTTTCCCTCAAGACGACGCTGAAACCGCGGACGATCCCGTGATTTTCGGCGATGAGCAGCCTAAGGAGGAATTAGATGAAGATCCTTCCGTAAACGCAGAAGCATCCGGATCCGATGAGGATGATGACGAGGATGACTCTGTTCAGGATGATCCTTCGTCTGACAGGGAAGAACTTGAAGCAAGATATATGAGCCTTTATGCGGAATATGAGAATTACCGCAAGAGGAGCATGAAGGAGAAGGAGAGCCTTTATGCTGATGCAGTTGCCGACGTAACGGGAAGTTTCCTCGGAATAATGGACAATATCGACAGGGCTCTTACGACGGCAAAGGGTGCAGATGCCAATTCTGCAGAAGATGTCCTCAAGGGCATCGAGATGATCTCCAAGCAGACAGCCGATGTTTTGACGAAGATCGGAGTGGAGGAGATCGATTGCAAGACAGGTGATCTTTTCGATCCCGAACTGCATGAGGCGGTAATGCACATTGATGATGATTCTTTAGGCGAAGGCGTTGTATCAGCCGTATTTGCCAAGGGATATAAGTACAAAGACAAAGTGATCAGACACGCAGTGGTCCAGGTCGCAAATTAAATCTAAAGGAGAAACTGATATGGAATTTAACGAGTATATGGGATTAAGATCCAGCCTGGTACCCACTGTTATAGAGCAGTCCTCAAGAGGAGAACGAGCATATGATATCTTCTCAAGACTCTTAAAGGAGAGGATCGTCATCCTGTCCGAGGAAGTAAATCATGTAACTGCAAGCCTTATCACGGCACAGCTCCTCTTCCTTGAAGCTGAAGACCCCGACAAGGACATCCAGTTCTACATCAACAGCCCCGGAGGATCAGTATCCGACGGTCTGATGATCTACGATACGATGAAGCTCATCAAGCCTGACGTTCAGACGATCTGCATGGGCATGGCAGCATCCATGGGTTCTGTCCTTCTTGCCGCAGGTACTCCCGGCAAGAGATGCATCCTTCCCAACGCAGAGGTCATGATCCATCAGCCTCTGGGCGGCGCCCAGGGTCAGGCAACCGAGATCCTCATCGCTGCAGATCACATCAGGGATACAAGGCAGAGATTAAACCAGATCCTGGCTGACGCATGCGGCAAGCCGATCGAAAAGATCATGGAAGACACAGACCGCGATCACTGGATGAAGGCTGAGGAAGCATTGGAATACGGGATCGTAGACAAGATCCTCACAAGTAAGAAATAACCTGAAAGAATATTTAGGAGGCGATAAAAATGGCAAAAGTAATAGGTATAGATTTAGGTACTACGAATTCATGCGTAGCAGTTATGGAAGGTTCGGAGACAGTAGTCATCCCCAATCCCGAAGGCAACAGAACGACACCTTCAGTCGTAGCTTTCGCAAAGAACGGTGAGAGACTCGTAGGTCAGGTCGCAAAGAGACAGGCAGTCACAAACCCTGACGGAACAGTCCAGTCCATCAAGCGTGAGATGGGTACCGATTATAAGGTAAATCACGACGGCAAGTCCTACACACCTCAGGAGATCTCTGCTATGATCCTCTCCAAGCTGAAGAGCGATGCAGAGAGCTACTTGGGACAGCCCGTAACTCAGGCAGTCATCACGGTTCCCGCATACTTTACAGACGCTCAGCGTCAGGCAACCAAGGATGCAGGAAGGATCGCAGGACTTGAAGTTCTCCGTATCATCAACGAGCCTACGGCAGCATCCCTTGCATATGGTCTCGATAAGGAAACAGACCAGAAGATCCTGGTATTCGACCTGGGCGGCGGTACATTCGATGTATCCATCCTCGACATCGCTGACGGAGTCTTCGAGGTTCTTGCAACTGCAGGTAACAACAGACTTGGCGGTGACGACTTCGATAACAAGGTCGTAGATTACATTGTTGACGAATTCCGCAAGACTGACGGAATCGACTTAAGGAACGACAGGATGGCAATGCAGAGGATCCGTGAGGCTGCAGAGAAGGCCAAGATCGAGCTTTCCGGCGTCATGACATCCAACATCAACCTGCCTTACATCACTTCTGATCAGACAGGCCCCAAGCACCTTGACATCACACTGTCCCGTGCAAAGTTCGACGAGCTCACGGCTGACCTCGTACAGAAGACGATGGATCCCGTTAAGCGCGCGATGAGCGATGCAAACGTTACCCCTTCCGATATCAACAAGATCCTCCTCGTAGGCGGTTCCACAAGGATCCCCGCTGTTCAGGATGCAGTTAAGAACTACTTCGGAAAGGAGCCTTTCAAGGGTATCAACCCCGACGAGTGCGTTGCCATCGGCGCAGCCATCCAGGCAGCAGTCCTTACAGGCGACGTTAAGGGGCTCCTGCTCCTCGATGTTACTCCTCTGTCTCTCGGTATCGAGACACAGGGAGGCGTCTTCACAAAGATGATCGAGCGTAACACCACGATCCCTACAAAGAAGAGCCAGGTATTCTCCACGGCAGCTGACGGACAGACACAGGTTGAAGTCCATGTCCTCCAGGGCGAGCGTGAGATGGCAGCATATAACAAGAGTCTGGGTCACTTCATCCTTGACGGTATCGCACCCGCACCCCGCGGCGTACCTCAGATCGAAGTTACATTCGATATCGATGCAAACGGTATCGTTAACGTTAAGGCTCTCGACAAGGGAACCGGCCGTGAGCAGAAGATCACCATCACCGCTTCTTCCAACATGAGCGAGGAGGACATCAACAAGGCCATCAAGGAAGCCGAGCTCCACGCTGCAGAGGATAAGGAGAGGAAAGAGAAGGTCGATACAAAGAACCAGGCCGAGTCCACCATCTATCAGACAGAGAAGACCTTGAACGAGATCGGTGACAAGGTATCCGAAGAAGATAAGCAGCCCGTTAAGGATGCTCTTGCAAGACTTAAGGATGCAGTTGCCAAGGACGATACAGCTGCAATGAAGACCGAGACGGAAGCCGTTACACAGGCATTCTATAAGGTCTCCGAAAAGCTCTATCAGGCAGCCGGCGGCCAGGGTCAGCCTAATCCCGAGGATTTCGCAGGCTACGGCAATCCCGGCGCAGACAACGGTCCTTTCACGGGCGGTTCCACCGGCACGGATGACGGCGGATTCAAGAACGCAGGCGGAGATTTCTGATATCCCCTGACAATAAGGAGAGATCGCTTTGGCAGATTCAAAGAGAGATTATTATGAGGTGTTGGGCGTAAGCCGCAATGCCACTGAAGAAGAACTAAAGAAGGCTTACCGCCAGACGGCCAAGAAGTATCACCCGGACTTAAATCCGGGTGATGCCGAGGCCGAGGCGAAGTTCAAAGAGGCGAACGAGGCTTATGCCGTATTGTCTGATGCAGACAAGAGAGCACGCTACGACCGTTTCGGTCATGCGGGTGTGGACGGAGCTGCAGCAGGCGCGGGCTTCAATGCCGCAGAGTTCGATTTCGGAGATTTGGGAGACCTTTTCGGATCCATCTTCGGAGGATTCGGAGGAGGATCCCGTAGAAGGAACGGTCCCATGCAGGGAGCCAACCTCAAGTACGGCATGAGCCTTACATTCATGGAGGCGGCTTTCGGCTGCGAGAAGGACATCAACGTATCCAAAGAGGATCTGTGTTCTGCATGTAACGGATCGGGTGCCCAGCCCGGAACGACGCCGGAGACCTGTCCCACCTGCAGAGGCGCGGGTCGTGTTCAGCAGCAGACCCAGACGCTTTTCGGCATGACCATGGTAACCAAGGACTGCCCCACATGTCAGGGAAGAGGAACTGTCATTAAGACCCCCTGCACCCAGTGCCGCGGAGCAGGACGCAGACAGGTCAAGAAGACCCTGCACATCAAGGTTCCCGCAGGAGTCGATACCGGAGATTATCTGCCGCTTAAGGGCGAAGGCGAGCCCGGACGCAACGGCGGACCTTACGGTGACCTCTATGTTCAGTTCAAGGTCAAGAGCCATGACGTTTTCTCAAGGAACGGCATGAACACTTCCTGTGATGTTCCGATCACCATGACCCAGGCTGCTTTGGGCGCTCCCATCGAACTTCCCACGATTGACGGAACTGTTTCCTATCAGATCAAGGAAGGAACCCAGCCGGGCGATACATATACCATCCGCGGAAGAGGAATTCCCAACAAGAACAATCCCAATTCCCGCGGCGACCATACATGCAGGTTCGTAATAGAAGTTCCCACGCATCTTTCAGACGAGCAGAAGAGGAAGCTCCGCGAATTCGAAGCAACTCTTACTGACCGCAACTATGTCAAGCGCACGGGATTCTTCTCAAAGATAAAGGGTGTCTTCAACAGATGAGATGGGCTGAATATACGATCTATACTACGGATGAAGCTTCCGATGCCGTCTGCGAGATGCTGACGGGTATCGGCGCCGACGGGATCGCAATATGCGATCCTGATGAGATCCGCCGCATACTGGAAGACCCCGCAAGTCTCACATATGCAGATGAAGGCTTTATCGACAGCCTTGGTGACCGCGTCGTCATCAAGGCATATTTTGCCGAATTGGATGACGGTTTTATAAGACTCGGCGCCAAGGAGGAAGAGTTCGTCAATGACGAATTCATCAACATGATCTACGGCAACATAACGGGCAAGTCCGTTACCTGCGATGAAGCAGAAGAACTCCTTAAGACCAAACTCGGCGAGATCGGTGAATTCCTAGATGTCGGCGAAGGTCTTATGGGCTTCAAGTATGTTAAGGATGAGGACTGGGCCAATAACTGGAAGCAGGATTATAAGGCTTTCAAGATCTCTGACAGGGTTGCCATTATCCCTTCCTGGCTTCCTAAGGATTCCATAGATGCTCCCGTCAAGATAATGCTTGACCCGGGTTCTGCTTTCGGTACGGGAACGCATGAGACGACATCCATGTGCGCAGAATTCATCGATAAACTCGTGACGGAAGAATCGTCAGTTCTGGATCTGGGCACCGGCTCAGGCATACTTGCGATCATTGCCGATAAACTCGGAGCAGGAGAGGTTGAAGCCATCGATATCGATAAGCTTGCAGTGGATGTTGCAAGAGAGAATCTTGACATCAACGGCTGTCCTGATGTGGTCTGCCATACGGGTGAACTTAAAGATGCGAAGAAGACCGGATATGATCTCATAATCGCCAATATCATCGCAGATGTCATCGCCATGATCGCATCCGACTTCCCGGGCAAGCTGAATCCGGGCGGAAAAGTCGTTTGCTCCGGAATTATTAGTACAAAAGAACCAAAAGTGCTGGAAGCCTTTGCCCGCGCGGGTTTGGAGGTTGTTGACCGCACCGAAAAGAATGATTGGGTGGCCTTGCTCGTAAAATCTATTGGCTAATATGCCGAAATTACAGAAGATATCTTGTGTCATCGGTTTGTTGTTAATATGTGTCCCAGGAGTACAATTAAATTGTAGATTTGTATAAATCTAACATGGGGCAAAGTATATGAAGCAAGTTTTATCTATATCGGATTCATTTGAGAATACCTCTTATGATTTCAGATCAAAGACCCGCACCTTCAGGAAATACGGTGTGGAACCTTTTATATGCGTACCCCAGTACACCAGCAGCGACGGATCGACCCTCAGAAATGACATAAGCGAATCTCTGCAGTTCTGTTTTGAAACTGCAGTTGTCGACGCTATTGCCGTCGGCCTTATGCGTGCTCCCGAGGATGTATATCTGCTTGCTTACGTCCTTTCACAGGTCGAGCATAACATGGTCCTCGCCGAGCCCGGACTTATCGATGATTCCGGGAATATCATGGTCACATCAGAGACATACGAGACTTTCAGACAATATCTTCTGCCCCAGATACAGTTCATATCGATCAATCTCCTTGAAACGGAAGTCCTTTCCGGCATGGAGGTCAAGAACAGGAATGACTGCCTCCTGGCCGTCAAGAGTATCTTCGAGACATATAACTGCGTTGTTTATGTCAGAGGAGGTCAGGCGACCGGAGGAGAGGACCTGTTGTTCGGAGGGACGATGGTTAAGTGGTTCAAGCCCCTGGAACTGTCTTTCTCATATTCTCCCGACAGATCATTCCTTGCAGCAGTTGCCTGCGAACTGGTATCAGGCAAGAGGATAGTGGAAGCCATCGCATCGGCCAGGACTTTCTATGCCGGAAGCGAAGAGGAGAGGAAGGAGCAGGCTGCAAAGGCAGCGGCTGAGAAGGCGGCAGCAGAGAAAGCAGCTGCAGAGAAAGCGGCAGTTAAGAAGGCTGCTGAAGAGAAAGTTGTTGAAACTCCTGCTGAGACCGTAGTTGAGGCTCCTGTCGAGGAGGTTGCTACTCCTGTTGCATCTGCAACCGAAGTTGCACAGCCCGAACAGCAGGAAAATATCCCCAAGGTAGCGTCCATGACGAAGACGACATCTCTTATTTCTCCTGCCAAGAATCTGCGTGACATCGCTCACAGCATCGGATATGAGGATAAGGCGGCTGAAGCACCCAAGAGTACCGTATCCGATATCAAGCAGAAGCATGAACTTCCTACTCTCGAGACTCCCGATATCGCAGGTCAGGCTAGGAAGGCTTATTCCGGTAAGTCTGATTCCGAATCAGAGCTTGATGCACTGAGAGCAAGGCTCAAGAAACTTGCTGAGATGTGATTTTATAAAATTGCTTGATCAACTATTTTTTTCTTCAAAAATAAGAACATATGTTCGAAATACGGTCTTGTTTTTGATATAATCGAATCAGAGATTAATCGAGATTTTCTTGAATTATGGATAAAGGGGGAGATATTATGAGCAGATTGTTACATAGTGAATATAATCTTATTCATGATGCATATTTAGGAAATAATGAGTTGTTGCTGTCTAAACTTAGATTCTTGGCAAACATGGCCCAGCCGGAACAATGGGATTATAAAGGTAAAAGCGATAAAGCTATTCTCTATAATTATTTATGTTTTACATATGATAGATTACTGGAAGAAGAGAAAATAGCTTATTCTTCTGATAAGAATCATATGTGTTTTAATACCGGATTGTTGAACACACATGATGCTGATATTTATGCTTTGTTTGATGTTAATACAAGTCGCTACAAAAAGGATGGACAAAACTGGTTTTTGAACGGGTTCAGAACAGCTACTGAACAAGAAATGCGATGTTTTGTATCTTTGCCGGAAATCGCTGATTATTTTACTAATCCCGGAGATTTCATTTTTGATAAGAATCTCCCGTTGGTGATTAATTATGATCACATTATCGACGACAATTATGAACGTTTTCTTTATGTCGGGTTATCTGATAAATATACAATACATGCATTATTAGAGAGCGCTGTTCGAAGGATTACCGAAAAGGTGAAAAGGAATTACAAACTCGCTATTCCGCAGTATTATACAGATAAGACTTCAGGTTTATCCAAAATCCAGTTGTTATTACCTCTGTTTTTAAAACAGGGGAATGTTGCAGATTTAGCGCTGGCAGTTGATAGGGATCAGCAAGGCTATATTGGCAAAACAATTCTTACATTGGAGATGGCATATGTCAATTCGAGGCGAATTGTCCGCCCTGAAGTTGATTGGTTAAGGATTTGATTCAGTTGTTCATGCGCTTGACTTTTTTGTTTATCGTAGTAATATCAAACTAACGAAGATGGTCATACATTAATGTGATATTTATACAGTTACTTTTGCCATCTTCGTCGGATATTTATCATACTTAAGTATACTTTGGAGAACGGATTCCGTTCTCCTTTTTTGTTTTGGAAGTAGTTGATGATTATCCCCCGAAGACCTCATCAGCGTATCTTACCGTTGCCATGGCATCGCTCGCATAGTGATCGGCACCGATCATGTCCGCATATTCCTGAGTCAGGACCGCGCCGCCAACGACCGTCTTACAGTCGGGCTTTGCTGCTTTAAGCTGCTTGATGGTCTCTTCCATGTTGACGACCGTAGTCGTCATGAGAGCTGATAAGCCGACCAGTTTAATGTCTTCTTTGACGGCCGTCTCGACGATCAGTTCGGGAGGGACATCCTTGCCGAGATCTATTACTTCGTAACCGTAGTTTTCGAGCATGACTTTGACGATGTTCTTGCCTATGTCATGGATGTCGCCTTTGACGGTTGCAAGGATTATCCTGCCTTTGATCTCCTGCTTGCCTCCGGCCATCGATGTCTTTATGACCTCGAATGCTGCTTTTGCCGCATCGGCGCTCATGAGGAGCTGGGGAAGGAATACTGTGCCCTTCTCGAAGCCCTTGCCCACTTCATCAAGGGCAGGGATCAGTTCGCTGTTGATGATGGTCATGGAATCAGTCGTTTCCAGTTCCTTTTTTGTTGCAGCAACGGCGCCGTCCTTAAGTCCTCTTCTTACACAATCGAAAAGAGTATTGGAAGATGAACTCTGCGCAGAATCCGTCTTGGCATTGCCTTCAGCGCCCTGTACGGCTTCTCCTGCAACGAGCTTTGCGTAAGGGATGTAATTGCCGTTGCGGTTTATGAATCTCATGCACTGGGGATCCCTGTCAAGAAGGGCATTGGATGCGGTCAAGGCCTGCATCATGGGTTCACATCCCGGGTTTATTATCGCGGATGTAAGGCCTGACAGGATCGCCATCGTAAGGAAGTTGGAATTGACTATCTCTCTTGCGGGCAGTCCGAAAGAGATATTCGATACGCCCAATACCGTATTGCACTTAAGTTCCGAAGACGCTCTTCTTACTGTCTCAAGAGTCGTGACGGCAGAAGAAGTGTCAGATGAGATCGTCATGCAAAGGCCGTCTATTACTATATCCTTGCGGGGTATCCCGTAACTTGCGGCAGCTTTTAAGATCTTCTTTGCTATGCTGATCCTTGCATCGGCATTATCGGGGATACCGTCTTCATCCAGAGCCAGCGCGACCAGAACGCCGCCGTATTTGGCTACCAACGGCATTACCTGTTCGATGTTTTCCTTCTTGCCGTTGACGGAGTTGATCATGGGCTTGCCGTTATAGATCCTGAGAGCGCGTTCGAGCGCCTTGATGTCGGTCGTGTCAATCTGCAAAGGCAGGTTGGTAACACTCTGGAGTTCTTTTACGACTGTCTCCATCATGGCAGGTTCGTCTATCTCGGGCAGGCCTACGTTGACATCCAGGATGTCTGCGCCCTGATCTTCCTGGCGTATGCCTTCGCCTATGATGTAGTCGATGTCATTTTCTCTTAAAGCTTCCTTAAAGCGCTTCTTGCCGGTAGGGTTGATCCTCTCGCCAATGACCGCGGTCCCTCTGCCTCCGCCGATCGTAACCGATGCGGCGCCTGAAGATACAACGCAGTCTTCCTTAAGAGTAACCGGAATGAAAGGCATCTTGGATACCGTATCTTTCAGGAGCTTTATGTGTGCAGGAGTCGTGCCGCAGCAGCCGCCTACGACATTGGCTCCGAGTTTTGCGATGTTGATCATCTGGTCGACGAATTCTTCAGGTCCTACGGTAAAGATCGTCTTGCCGTCTTCCACGACAGGGAGTCCCGCGTTAGGGTTAACAACAACGGGCAGGGAAGATGCTTCAACCAGACGCTTTACGACGGGCTCCATCTCCACAGGAGCAAGAGAACAGTTTATGCCGAGAGCATCGACTTTAAGTCCCTCAAGAAGGGCTACTGCGGCTTCAACGGTGCCGCCCGTAAGCATCCTTCCTTCCGTATCGAAAACGCATGTTACGATCACGGGAAGGTCGGAATTCTCCTTGGCGGCAAGTACAGCTGCCTTGGTCTCATAAAGGTCGCTCATGGTCTCGATGAGGATTAGGTCCGCGCCTGCTTTTGCGCCGGCTTTAACATTCGCTGCGAAAACCTCATATGCTTCGTCAAAGGACAGATCTCCCATGGGCTGCAGGAGCTTGCCGCAGGATCCCATGTCAAGCGCGACATAAGCATCGCATCTTCCGCTGTCGAGCCTTGCTTTGACGGCAAGTTCCACTCCTGCCTTTATTATCTTTTCGAGATCGTCGCCGTACTTAAAGACATTTGCGCCGAAAGTATTTGCATTGATGATGTCGGCTCCCGCATTGAGATATCCCATATAGACATCGTATATGTCATCGGGTCTTTCGATATTCCACATCTCGGGAAGTTCGCCGCCCTTAAGGCCCTTTTCCTGAAGGAGTGTGCCGAAGCCGCCGTCGCAGAAGAGCCATTCGGATCCGAGTTTGTCTATTAGCTTTCTCATATGGTTGATCTCCCGAAGTTTGCTTTTCGCATATTATATCAATTTCCCCTTGTTGTGAAAACGATACACTAACGATACACTCTATGTGTAACATACTCTCAGGAGGTATGCATGTACAAGGTTTTACTCGTTGAAGATGATCGTCAGATAAGAGATGTCATCGGGGAATATTTCGCAAGACGCGACAAGATCCTGCTGGAATTTGCCGAAGACGGGAATAAGGGTCTTACGAAGATCCTCAATGACAAGTTCGATCTTATCGTTCTCGACATCATGATGCCGGGCCTCGACGGCTTTGAACTCTGTAAGATCATCAGGAAGAAGTCCGATGTTCCGGTCGTTTTCCTGACGGGCAAGGTCAGGGAGGAGGATGCGCTCTACGGTTATGAACTCGGCGCCGATGATTACATCGTAAAGCCCTTCTCCATAGCAGTCCTTTACAGCAAGCTCATTGCGCTCCTGGAAAGGACGAAGCCCGGGACCCAAAGACCCAGGATAATCGAGAGCGGTGACATCAGTCTGGACCCTGTAAGATTCGAAGTGCGCGTGGCAGGGGAAACAGTCGATCTTCCGCCCAAGGAGTATCAGATCTTAAAGTACATGCTTGAACATCCCGGAGTTGCGGTTACGAGAAGACTGCTCCTGGCAGTTGCCTGGGGAGATGATCAGTTCATCACGGAACGCGTGATCGACAACAGGGTAAAGAACCTCCGCAAAAAACTCAAGAAAGAAGGAGCCCGTATCAAGACACTGATCGGTGTCGGATACAGGTTTGACTAGGAGGTGTTACATAGTGAAAAGGAAGAATTACTTTCATTTCCTTGCAGGCAGACTGATCGTTGCCCTTATCGTAGCTTCGCTTATCTTCATGGCTTCATATAAGTATCTGGAGAGTACATACGATAACGCTGTGCAGTATAACGGCTTTGCAGGTTTGAGTGAACGCTACGAAAACATGGTTAAAGCATATAACGAAGGTAAGGCGAATGAAGCCCTTTTGAAGATAATCGGCGCTTTTTACGATGCAGATTATGTAAGGTTTGCCAAAGTTAATGATGACGGCAAGTTCGAAACATTCTATGAGACTGATTATAACAGTGTCATGGCAGAAGAAAGGATGAGCCATTGGTACTGCTTTACCACCGATGAAGATCTTCTGGCAAAAGGATCATTGACATATTTAAGCAGTGAGTCTGATTCCGAGTGGACCATCGAATACAAAAAGTGCGATGAGATAGGGAAAATCGATAATACTCCGATTGTCTACCTGAACAACAGTGAAATATTAAACACCATGTCAGACGCATACAGTTATCTCAATACTCTGTATCTCAATGCTTCAGAACTTGCTGAACTTATGTCCTATAAGACTACATGCATAAAAACTTATTATGTGGATGGTGACACTTTGCATATCGGTAAAGTTGATGAGGTTAACAGTTTTGGTGGGAAAGCTGCATTTGGAAGGTCATGGGATTTTACCGACCATTCCAAGGAAAGCCTTTATCAATCTTTTGAGGAACCCCTTTCGGGTACGCTCGATTATTTTGGCAGGACGATCCGTCCCGTTGAATTTTTTGAAAAGTATAACGACATTTTTACGGCTGACAATATGGATGATCTCCCGCTCGAAGAGTATTTGGATGAAAATACAACAATGGATGACCTGAAACCTTCTTTCCGTGAAGAGTTAAGGCATGACGGCCTATTTACGATAGGCGCTCTCAAGGTCGTGGACATCAACGGTCAAAGGTACATGATCGAATACATCATTACTTCGTTGCCCTTTGCCGAGTTCTTTAAGCCGGTCCTCATTCTTATTGCAATCGTTCTCTTTGTCATAGCTGCAGCCGTTGCCTGCCTTTTGGCTATCAGGCCCTACGTGCAGTACAAAAAAGCATATGAGAATAACATTTTCAAGAATAATCTCATCGACAGCCTTGCGCATAACATGAAGACGCCATTGCAGATACTGGGAGGATATGCCGAGAATCTCAAGGATGTTAAGAGTGAAGAGGAGAAAGACCGCTATGCCGATCAGATCCTGGAGAAGACTTCCGATATGAACCACGATATCGAATATATCCTTAAGTCCGCCGAAAAGTCTGACCGCAGATTTGTGAAAGGATCAGTCAGGACCTGCATCGAAGAAGTCGCAGCAAAGACGGGCGTGGATGTCGATATAAAGGGTGATGCAAATATCCTGATGGATAAGGAATACTTTAAGACAGCTCTGGTCTGTCTTATCGATAACGCGGGCAAATACAAGACGGAGGGATCCCCGGTCGAAGCAAACGTCAGTTCCAAGGAGATCACTATCAGGAATAAGACAGACATGGATAAGTTTACGCCGGGATTCGGTCTTGCGGTTGCGGGAAGGATCATTGAGCAACACAAACTTAAGCTTAAGACTGAACTCAAAGACGGAGTTTTCGAAGCAAAGATCTCAAAGGCCTGATCCTGCTTCTTGAAATGCATTTACTATAAGGCTGTCTCCCCCGGCCGGGAGGCAGCCTTAGTTCTGTTTTGCTATAGCATAGAGGACATTTATGCTGTAAAATATTATTCGGATAGATTTGGACGATAAAGATACTGCCTTAAAGGCAATATCGTTCAATAAAAATGGAAAAGGGGGAAGAATACCATGAAAAAATTCTTATCTGTTATTGTGCTCTTATCTCTTATCATGGCTTCGGGCTGTTCCGGAGCTGTTACGGAGACAACTGCAGCCACGGAGTCTTCTGTAACTTCAGAGACGACAGAAGCAACGACGACAACTTCAGCAACTGAAAAGACCACGGAGACTACGACGGAAACTACGGTAGAGGAAGAAGAAGAGGATCCTGAAGAAGTACCTGTTGACGACGAAGGAGAAGATCCGGTCTATAAAAAGCTCGACGGACTTCCCGAGAAGGATGCAGACAAAGCTTTTGACAAACTCGAGGACAGCAAGCAGATTACAGGTGATGTCATAGGTATTAACAAGGACGGAGACACCTTGTACGGATTGTTTGCAAAAAAAGTCCGCCTGTCCGAGAAAAAGGTGAAGAGCTTCAAGGTCGGAGACAGCATAGGATATAAGGACATATATGCCGAGGGTGAACCCGAACTTAAAGTCTCAAAGATCAGCAAAGACGGCAAGCACTTAATGATCGAACTTAGCACCTCCGATGATCCTGAGGATTATTGTCAGTGGACGATCTTCTGGAACGATAATGGTTACTACGAGATAACAGGAGCCAGTGATATCGTTTATGCCGAGGAGATAGGATATATGGCGGTTCCTATCGCATCCGGCTGCAAGATAACGGACAGTTTTTCATATTTTGCGGATGAAGAGACAATAGAAGCATACAAGAAAGCCGGGAAGACGGGGATTCCCGTGTTCGATACTCTTTTCTGGTTCTATGAATCCGGCTGTTATAAAGATTCGGACAGCCTTTATAAGCTTCGCGATAACGGGTGGTATGCAGCTGACGTCAGTTTTAATGCCACCATCAAGGACGGCAAGATCGTAAAACTCCATTTCTGGACAACGTGATCAGAAAGAAAGTTATCTAAGCAACTACGGCTGAGATCCTAGTTCTTCATAAAGCCGCACTTTTCTTTAAGGCTGCATTCCTCGCAGGATGAGCAGGAAGTATCGGATCCGGAATCTTTTCCGGAAGGGTACATTCCTATGAAAGCGGTAACAGACTTGGACGGGATCATGAGAAGAGAATCCGTAAGAGAGATGCCGCAGTTCTTGTTCATGGCAAGAATGCGCTCGAAATCTTTTTGAAGATCCAAAGGAAGATCACCATAACCGGGGGAGAAACGGGGCTTCAATGAATGCCCCGTTGCTTCCGCGTAGCATCTGATCTGTTCATTGATCATGTCGCAGTATTCCTCGACTGCGGCAGCGCCAACTGCCTGAAAGACCGCTGCCTTAAGGATGTTTGTTCTCTCGTATCTTCTTATCAGCTGATCGATGCCGTGGCCGATAGTAAAGGCGGCCATGACTAACTTATCGCATCCTGCAAGATTTCTTGCAAGCCCTTCTGACACGATGTCGATCCCTGCAAAAGAGATCTCCTTGTCAGTGAGCTTTTCGATATCGAAAACTTTGTGTACCGACTTGGGCTGGAGATTTTTCGAGAGTTCTTCGATCGCTTCATCGATTACGGGCGCAACAGTATCGTCCGCAGTAAATCCGCGGTAGCCTAAGTATCTTTCGATCTCTTTCCTGGGTGGCGTTATCTTCATGAGATTATGTTCGACAAGGACTTCATGATGCCGGCTGCGATCTCGGGCTTGTTCATGGTATAGATGTGTATGTTGTTTACGTTGTTTGCGATGAGGTCGATTATCTGCTCCGTTGCATAGATGATGCCTGCCTGAGCCATCTTATCCGGGTCACTGCCGAATCTGTCGACCATGGTCCTGAAGCGCTGCGGGATCGTGGCGCCTGACATGGCAATGGACCTGTCGACCTGGCGCGCATTTGTTATGGGCATGATGCCTGCAATGACCGGAACATTGATCCCTGCTTCACGGATCTTGTAGAGAAAGTTATAGAGAGTGTTGTTATCGAAGAACATCTGCGTGGTGAGGAAGTCACATCCTGCATCCACTTTCTCCTTGAGGTGCATTATGTCTTCTGACTGTCTTGCGCATTCGATATGTCCTTCAGGGTAGCATGCGCCGCCGATGCAGATCTCCGGCGCGATCTCTTTTATGTCTCTTATGAGCTCGGATGCATAGTTGTAATCGAAAGCGACACGGCCTTCTTTCGGGATGTCGCCTCTTAATGCCATGATGTTCTTTATGCCGCGCTTCTGATAGTCTGCTATGCGCTCTGCAACCGTCTCCTTGGTCGATGACACGCATGTCAGATGGGCGATGACGGGTGTGTTGTATTTATCCTGGATCCTTGTTGCCAGCTCAGCGGTATTTGCAGATGTGCCGCCGCCCGCGCCGTATGTTACCGACATGAAGCGGGGCTTAAGGGAAGCTATCTCCATTGAAGCCTTCTCGACGGAATCGAACTTGTCGTCTGTCTTGGGAGGGAAGACCTCGAAAGAGACCGTTACCTCATTATCTTTCAATATCTGCTTTACTGTCATTATGTTTCCCCTCTCTCTTTCTTCGCAAGTCAGACTATTATATCACTTATCAGAAGCCCATCGATCTTAGTTCTCTTACAAGGTCTCTGTAGAAGTCCGTGATGTCGGTGATGCCTTCCAGTTTTTTGCGGCTTAAGGGCCTTCTCCTGAAATCGACCTGATCGAAGTGGGAGATGCCGCGGTTGGTGGCGCTCCTGAAATGCCCCCTGAAATTAGTCCATCTTACGGCTCTTTCGGCAAGAAGGCCGTCGTTCTCGCCCTCGTAATGCTTTACCACCAGGTTCGTAAACCACAGTCCCATGTCACTCGTTACTTTCTTGCAGGAAAAGGCATAGCTTTGGTAGTAGATGCCGGGCGCATCGGGATTCTTTCTGTTGAATTCCGCGGAATTAGCAGTCTCCATGTCCTTGATGGTCCTGTAGGTATCCGGTTTCTTATCCCCGCCGATCCAAAGACACAGATCCCAGAACTTGCAGCCGAACCTTATGAGGAAGTCCGGGAACTTTAAGAGGTGATCCAGAGTAATAGAGCCGTTATGAGGTGAATTGATCGTGGTTACTGATGCGATAAGATCATCTGTCCCAAGTGTTGAGATCGCATATCTGATGTCAAGACCGCCCTTGGAATGGGCGATGACATTGAACTTTTCTATCTTGTTTTCTTCTGAGAGTTTCCGGACTCTTTCGGCAAGATATTCGCCATTTGTAACGACGCTGCCGTTGGCATCCTGGTTGCCGTAGAAGATCTCATTGCCTTCTTCAGCCAGGACCTTCGGAATGCGGCCCCAGTAGTTGATATGCTTGCGGTCCCGGAAGCCCATTCCGTGGACCAGCAGGATAGGATATTTAAGTCCGGTCATATCTTATCTCCAAAGATCGCTCATGCCCTGCATGTGACTATAGACATCCATGTCGTAAACTTCTTCGAGGACCGTCTTATAGTCGACATCTTTCGTAGCTGCCGTTAAGACCTGCTTTCCTTCTTTTAAAAATACCACCATATCTGACATTATGCGCGCCATGGAAATGTCGTGCCAGACACCGATCAGAGTGTTTTTCATTGTAACTCCGTCGGGCGTTACGGTCGTACCCTCAGACCATTCCAGAAGGAGGTCTGAGATTTCCTTGATGTACTTTATGTCGAGATGATTCATGGGCTCATCAAGGAGCATTATGGGAGCTCTTTGAGCCAGTGTCCTTGCAAGGAAGACCCTCTGTTTCTGTCCGCCCGACAAAGTCGATACGGGTGTATCGGCAAGATCTGTGAGCCTAGTCTTTTCGAGAATGTCGTCAACGGAAGGATTATCTGACCTCGCATAGCTTCCGAGTTCGACGGTTTCCTTTACCGTATATTCGAAACTGTTTTCCTGATACTGGGACAGGAGCGATATACAGCCTGCGATCTGCCGTCTGGAAAGACTGCCGGGATCTTTACCGGCTATCTTTATGCTGCCTGTGGATCTTACCGCGCCGATCAGGGCTCTTAATAGTGTCGTCTTGCCGCAGCCGTTGGGACCCACGAGAGCGACCTTTGAGCCTTCGGGAATGATAAGATCGATATCGTGCAGTACATCCCTGTTATCGTAGCCTGCGCAGAGCTTTTTTAAGTCTATGGCGTTTCCCATCAGTGCTTCCTCCTTGCAAAGTAGATATATGCAAAGAACGGCGCGCCGATTATTGCCGTGATGGCACCGACGGCGATCTCACGGGGAGCGAGGACGGTCCTCGATACCATGTCTGCTATGGCCATGAAGATACCTCCCCAGACTGCCGCCATGGGGAGCACGATCTTATTGCGGCTTCCTACGACTCTTCTTACCACATGAGGCGCGATGAGATCGATGAAGCCGATGATGCCTGAAAGGCAGACTGCAACGCCCGTGAGCAGGGCTGTTACAGCGAGCACGATGTTCCTGACTCTTTTTACTTCAACGCCCATTGCGAGGCCCTGCTCGTCTCCGAAGGTCATGATGTCGAGTTCTTTGGAGAAGAACATGAGGATGACAAGGGATAAGACAGTAACGATGGTCATGACTATTGCATGGTTGATGTTGCGTCCCGAAAAAGATCCGGTGAGCCAGATCGCGATCCTCGACCTGTGATCGGGGAAGAACTGGCTTATGAAGGTTACGACGGCATTTAAGAAGAGCGACAATACCATTCCTATGAGGACTATGGTGTCAGATCTTCCGTGCTTATCCAGGATCTGCGAAAGGGCAAGAGCCGCAAGGACAGTTACGAAACCGAAGATGAAACCCGTGACGGGCATCAGAAGTGAGCCCAGGATGGGGACCGTTATGCCTGACACCATGATGATGACGACACCCAAAGATGCGCCCGAGGACACGCCCAGAGTGTAGGAAGATGCCAGGGGATTACGAAGGACCGACTGCATTACGACACCCGATACCGACAGTGCCGCGCCGGCTGCGAAAGCCGTGATGACCCTGGGGATCCTTATATCCCAGAGGATAGCAACCATCCCTTCGTTTATCTTATCCGTGAGTGTCATGCCGAAGAGCTTGTGCATGACTATCCTTAAGGAATCAGATGCACTTATACTAACGCTCCCAAGGCCCGTGCAGAGCACGAGCGCAATGAGAGCGCTGATGACCGATATTATTACCGGAAAAGTATTATTCTTATGCTGCTTTATCGGCTGCTGCATAGTAGTCAGGGTATATGGCTTCCGCCATCTGCTCCATAGCTTCGACTATGTGGGCATTCGGACGGTTGGAAGCATTCTCGTCGATGTAGAAGATCTTGCCGTCCTTTACGGCATGGATGGCATCCCATCCGGGTCTTGCCGCAAGAGCCTTGTCTGCATCGGGAACATAGGATACCGAGTGAAGGATGATGTCAGGGTTAGCATTGATAACGGCTTCCTCGCTCAGAGCAAGCCAGCTGTCCTGATCGCCGAAAGCGTTCTTAGCGCCAATGAGCGTGATCATCTCGTCGATGAAAGTGGATTTACCGACGGAATAAACCGTAGGATAGTTGTCATCAGGTACTGAAAGGAGGAATGCAACGGTCTTCTTGTCGCTGTCGCTGATGCCCGATGCCTTTGCCGTGATCCTTTCGATCTTGGACTGCATTTCTGTAATGATGCTTTCTGCCTTATCCGATGCTCCGACACAGTCGCCAACGAACGTAATGTCGTCTTTGATCCCTGCGATGGATGTGCTGGATGGAATATCTGCGATGCAGATGCCTGCATCGGATACTGTCTGGTAAGGGTTTACGCCGCCCACATAGAGCATGCCCGATGTGAACATGATGTCAGGCTTTAAGGCAATGATGCTCTCCTGGTCGGGAGTATCAAGTGAATAGACCTGAACGTCCGAAGAAAGGGAATCCTTGTATTCTGCAGAGTACTCGTCGATGGCAACGATCTTGTCCTTCAGTCCCATGTCGATCAGAGTCTGTGTGATCGCAGGATTCAAGGATACGATCTTTTCAACCTTGGAGGGAACCTTGATGGCATTTCCTGCCCTGTCTGTTTCAGGCTTTGCTACGGGCGCCGCCTGACAGCCTGCGAAGACCGCCGCCATGAAAGAGACGATCAGGATGCTTGAGATATACTTGCGTGTCTTGGTCATTTGAATAATCTCCTGTATTTGTTTTTACGGTGAGATTATATCACAACAGGGAAGAACTATCCGTTACAGAAGGGGCAGGAAGATGATGTAAAAAACAACGACCGTTACTGCTAAAGCCATGGGGATCGCTACGATCGCCCATAATATCTTTGCCAGGATGCGGACGGATTTTTTGGGGTGGAGGACGAAGGGGAGCTTTCCCATTATGTGAAGCCAGTCGAAAATGAGATCCAGTTCCAATACGAAGAGAAGGAACGCACAGAACTGCAGCATGAGTTTAACATAGAGAGGGTTTTGGGTATCGATCCCGATCCTTACCAACCAGGAAGAGAAATATGCATAACCTACGCAGGCAAGTACGGCCTTGGCTACGTTTCCGCTCCGAAAGCCCGGGGGAGGGAAGATGGAGTGTTTAAGGTCGATATTCGAATAGCGCATATCTCTGACACTGTTGAAACGGTACTTGGGATCCATGGCAGTTGCTCTCTTTGCCATCTTCTGCATCTTCGCTGAATCAGGGAACATCTTTTCGATGAGTTTTCCGAATGCATATATGTCGGTCCTCTCATCAGAAGGAGCAAAGCCGTACTGCTCGGGCGCGGCATAGCCTTCGGTCCCGATGAGGGTGGTGTCGCGCGCTTCTTCGGGATTCTTGATCTTGGCGGCGTCAAAGTCAGTCAATACGGCGTTTCCCTGATTCGTGATCAGGATGTTGGATGCCTTGACGTCCCGGTGGATAACGGGTTTGGGGAGACTATGCAGTTCTATGAGAGCGTCTGCGATCTCACGGAAGAATCTCATTCTCTCATTAAGGGAAGGCTTGTTTGTCGTTAGATATTCTTCCAAAGTCATGCCGCTTATATGTTCTTCTATTACGATATAATTGCCGTTGCAGAAGTTTTCAAAGCTCCCGTGGCATAAGATCCTGGGAAGGTGTTTGGACTTTAGTCCGGAGAGTTCATCGTAGACTTCCTCATTATAATGATCGAGCTTTTTGAGCACGCCGACATCGCCTGTGATCTCATTGATGACCAGGCTGTGAGAGACTCCGTCGTAGGAGTGCAGTTCCTTGAAAAATGTCGGGGCGCAGTTCATGACCTGATTATATAACAATCAGTATCATGGTTAAAGGTCGTAAGGCTTATGGCTGCCCGGATTCCAATGCTCCGTAATCGAATGTAAGGGTCTTAGAAGTATCGTCGGTTTCCCGGACCGTATATGTGAGGATGTTTTTCTCCGTATCGATCGATTCAAAGTATCCTTTCCAGAGTTCTTTATAGGAATCGTCGGTACAGTCGTACTTTTTATCTCTCTTGAAATTCTTTATGTTTTCTCTTCCATAGTGATTGCACAGAGTGCACTCAGCCGGAACATAGGTGTCCTCTTCGGTCCTCTGGGCATCATCCATCATGAAGTATGCAAGTGAGTTGCCGCTGCCTAAGACATATGTGGGATCGATCTGATAATATTTGCCGTTTATGGTTACATATGACCACTGGTGCCCCTGACTATCGTATGCTCTGTTGCCGCTCATGACGGTCGCATCGACTCCTGCCTGGAGGAGGAGATAGGAAAATGCTATCGAAAATTCCTGACAGATGCCCTGCTTTTCAATGAATACGCGGTAACCCCAGACCTGATCGTCAGTGTAGTTTTCCATTGCATAGTAGTCGTAGGTATAGTTTTCGCTGAAGTAGATATAAAGAGCCAGGGCCTTCTCAAAGTCGGAATAGTCATCTTCCAGCACCTCGTTCAGGATGTCTTCCACGATCTTCTTGAATTCTTCTATCTTCTGCTTGAGCTCTTCCTTGGGAATATCGTAACGGATCTTGCCCTTGCCGTCCTTGAAAGATCCGCCGTAATTTGATCCTGTGTATCTTGCTATGACGGGATAGCAGGCATAAGCGCATTGACCGGTCATCCAGTCGTACGTATGCTCATCGGCGCACTCGAAATAATCTTCGCCTGCCAGGACGGCATCTATGTAGTTATCGTAGGCTTCATGGATCTTCTTGCCCATCAGTTCGTCCATGTATTTCGGGTAAACATGGTCTTTGAACTTGTAATGACCTTCCTTCTTTTGCCTCGGACCCGCCTCTGTGTCTTCGGTCTCCGAAGTGCCCGTGGTGGTCTCGGAAGAAGATGTTGCAGTAGTCTCTGTCATGCTTGTCTCGACGGCAGAGGTGTAATATGTTGAAGTCGTATCCGTAGGAACGGCAGTTTTAACGCATCCGGTGAGCATGGAAGCTGTCAATGCAAGAGCGATCATCGAATTTATCTTTTTATTCATAGCAGGATCCTCCTTCATTATTTACGCACGATTATATCACCGGTAATAGTATAATCTTAATGAAAACTGTGTGATTTCGGCAGATGGGTGAAAGGGGTGTTTCATGAGCAAACGTATAGTGATCAGTCTTGCTTCAGTCCTGATCGGCTGTTTTATGTTGTCTTCATGTGCGGGCCCCTTCATCAGAGCCGGGAAGGAAAGGACTGCAAAGGATCCTGAGACCACGTCCGAGAGTTCGAAAGCCGTGACTTCAAAGATCGATAAGATCGACATCCCCGAGGAGGGCTGCCCGGTCGAATTCCCGGATGGCGAAGTTTATGACTATGTAATGGATCTTAAGTTCGATCCTGATGAACAGACTGTCGGAGGACACGTCACTTTCACTTTCTTCAATGACTCGGAAGACCCGTGGAATGAACTTTGCATGAGGGATTATCCGTCTCTTTTTGATGACATGAACGTATATGTTTTGAAAGTAAAAGACGGCGGCGGCATCACCCGGATCGAAAACATAACTGACAGCAGAACGGGCGGTCTTGAGTATGAAAGAGATCCGGACGATAAGTCCGTCATATGGATAAAGCTCGGCAAGCCTCTGGAAGCCGGTGAACACATGACGCTGACATATGATTTCCTGACTCTTATCCCGACAAATCCCGACAGGTTCGGAGCAGCCGGCGGGATCTATAACGTTACCAATTTCTATCCGATACTTGCAGAATATGTCAACGGTTCATGGTCGCATGAAAGATACTTTAATACGGGCGAATGTTTTTATTCCGAGTTATCGGATTATCATGTGACAATTGAAGCGCCGGAAGGATCTGTTTTCGCATCTACAGGGGAGGAGATCTCGTCTGTAACGGAAGGCGGCAGGGAAACAGTTAAGTTTGAGGCGCCTTTTGTAAGGGATTTCGTGTTCAGCGTGAGTGAGTTTTTCGAAAAGAAAACGGAAGACATAGAAGGCGTTAAGGTCAATGTCTTCTACAGCAAGGATAAGCCTGCCCAGCAGGATATGACGGATGTAACGGATAAATGCTTCGATGTGGCGGGAACGTCACTTAAGGCTTTCGGTGAGGCATTCGGAAGATACCCTTACGGGGAACTGGATATAGTCCTGTCTCCCCTGAAGGCTGGCGGCATGGAATATCCCAACCTGGTGATCATAACGAACGAAGTATGCCACGAATATATAAGTGTATTTGAGCCTTATGATCAGCTCGAGAACTGTCTTTGCCATGAGATCGGCCATCAGTGGTTCATGGGCATTGTCGGCAGCAATTCCGGCGCGGAACCCTGGCTCGATGAATCGGTGACCTCATATACGGAGTTAGTCTATTACGAATACTTGGGAGGCAAGGTCTTTGATGATCATGTCGCAGGCTACAGGCGCATGGACAGGGATCTTACGGAAGTGGACAGGGATAAGGAAAGAGAAGAAGGCATCCTTGAAGAGAATATATCACCTTATCTTGATGTACCATACAGCGACTTCCCGACGGATCTTTATTATACGGCTTATATCTATGACACGGGCAAGGCTTTCTGTTATCAGTTGGAGGAAGCCTGCGGCAGGGAGGAATTCCATGGTGTCCTCAGGGCATATGTCCATAGATATGCATTTAAGAATGCCACAACGAAAGATTTCCTGGAGGTCCTGTACGGCTGTGTGGGGCAGGACAACGGGGAGTTGAACAGGCTCGTTGCCACTATGCTGAAAACAAGGATCTGACGGCTCTAAGACGGAAATATAGACGGGTGTCTATGCGATCTGTCCGCAGGCCTTCTTTGGCTGTAAAAACCGATTTACTTTTGACCTTATCACTTGTAAAATGCGGATAGAACAGCTTATATTTGCAAGGGAGATAGAATATGGATATTTTCTCGTTCGTTACGCTTTTCGGCGGATTGGCTTTCTTCCTCTTCGGAATGAAAGTTCTGTCCGATTCGTTGAAGAAGACCGCGGGCGGCAAGCTCGAATCACTGCTTAAGAAGGCAACCGATAATCCGGTCAAGGGTCTCGGTATCGGCGCGCTGATAACCGTTGCGATACAGTCATCCTCTGCGATGACGGTCATGCTGGTAGGTTTCGTCAACTCCGGCATCATGGAACTGGCCCAGACTGTCGGAGTAATATTCGGTTCCGATATAGGAACGACCCTCACGGCCTGGATCCTCTCTCTGTCCGGCATAGACGGCGGCGACGTATTCATACTGAAGGTGTTGAAGCCCTCTTGCTTCTGCCTGATATTCGCTCTCATCGGAGTATTGCTCCTGATGGCATCCAAGAAACAGAAGAACAAGGACATCGGCACCATGCTCCTGGGCTTTGCGATCCTGATGCAGGGCATGACCATGATGAGTGAATCCATGGCTCCTCTGAAGGACATGGAGAGTTTCACGGACCTTCTTACTGCCTTTAACAATCCTCTGCTCGGCATCCTTGCAGGCGCAATCGTAACAGGCATAATCCAGAGCTCCGCTGCTTCCATCGGTATCCTGCAGAGCTTGTCAATGACCGGTCAGCTTTCTTATTCCGTTGCGATCCCTCTGATCCTCGGCGCCAATATCGGAACATGCGCAACCGCAGTCCTCTCATCGATCGGAGTTTCCCGTGATGCAAAGAGAGTTACTGCCATCCATGTCGAGATCAAAATCATCGGAACCATCATATGGCTTATCGCTTACTGCTTCATGTGCTTTGTCTTCCATGTTCCGTTTATGGATGAGAAGATAGGCGTCGTCGGAATAGCCATGGTCCACTCTATATTCAACATCTCAAATTCCATTATCCTGATGCCCTTCAGGAACCTTCTGGTCAAGCTTTCCCGTCTGTTTATCAAGGAGAAGGACGAGGAGAAGGAATTCCTTCTCGACGAGCGTCTCATGTTAACGCCTCCCATCGCCGTTGCAGAGTGCCGCAACTCCATGAAGAAGATGATCTCCAAGGCCAAGAACGGTCTGGACATTTCAACCTTGATGCTCCTTAACGGTTATAACGACGCTGATTTCGAGACCATCAAGAAAAACGAGGAGTCCATAGATAAGTTCGAGGACCGCATCGGCACCTATCTCATGAAGCTCACGACGACCCAGCACCTTTCAGTCCAGGATAAGAACTATTCATCCAGGATGCTGCAGGCCATAGGTGAGATCGAGAGGATCGCTGACCATGCGAATTATCTTTCCAACTCCTCGGAAGAACTTTTCGAGAAGAAGATAGAATTTTCCAATGAAGCCAAGGATGAGCTCATCCGCATAGTACAAGCCGTAAGAAAGGTCTATACGCTTGCTATAGACTGTTTCCTTTCAGAGGATGCGAGAGGCGCCAAGGACATAGGACCTTTGAGGATCGTGATCAACGAGATGAGCGACGTGTTCAAGGCCAACCATGTCGAAAGGCTCGCATCGGGCCAGTGCACGACCGAGCAGGGCTTCGTATTTAACGACATCCTCTACAGCTGCGTAAGGATCGCAGAGCACAGCCTCAACATCGCAGCTATCGCATACCGCTTCAAGAATCCGACAAAAGAGAACTACACGACATACATGCACGACTTCAAACAACTCAAGGATCCAGTCAGCGAGCGCAAGTATAAGGAATTTCTGGATAAGTATTCATCTGTGGAGAAGGCTTCCGAAGAAGATTGATCTTTCGAAAAACTGAGAAATCCGACATCGAAAACTGAGTATCAAGAGAACGAAGATTATCTTATAATACCTCTTAGGACTCTTTAGTTCCGAGGAGGTATTTTCATGGCTAAGATCTATTATGTTGATGCAAATGCAGCAGTATCAGGTGACGGAAGTCAGACTGCGCCTTTTAAGAAGATAAACGAAGCGGCAGAGGCCGCACTTCCCGGTGATGAAGTCATCGTTAAGGACGGTATCTACCGAGAGCACGTAATCCCCGTCAACAAGGGAACGGAAGATGCGCGCATTACATACCGTTCGGAGAATAAGCTCGGAGCAGTCATCACGGGCGCTGAAGTCATCACTGACTGGAAAAAATATCAGGGTGATGTCTGGGTCACGACTGTCGATAATTCCGTTTTCGGCGATTTCAATCCTTATATTGAAGCAGTCGAAGGCGATTGGTATTTTTCCAAGATCAAGAGACATACGGGTTCCGTATATATCAATGACCTCGTTATGTATGAGGCTGCTTCCCTTGAAGAATGCATAGCAGGGGAAGTCGATGTCCATTCCTGGAATCCTGATGAATCACGTTATAAATGGTATACCGAACAAGAGGACGGCAAGACGGTCATCTATGCGAATTTCCTCGGAGCAGACCCTGCGGCCGAGAAGGTCGAGATCAGCGTAAGAAGAAACTGCTTTATGCCTGACAAGAACGGCGTTGACTATATCACGGTATCAGGTTTCAACATCAATAAGGCAGCCACGACCTGGGCGCCTCCCGCAGCATATCAGGACGGCATGATCGGCCCTCACTGGTCCAAGGGCTGGATAATCGAAGACTGTGAGATCTGGGGAAGCCGCTGCTGCGGTATCTCACTCGGCAAGTACTACGACGAAGAGAACAATATGTATTTCTTCACCAAGCACGTCAAGAGCCCCACACAGATGGAAAGAGACGCAGTCTGCCGCGGTCAGTACCACGGCTGGCTCAAGGAGAACATAGGCCACCATATCGTAAGAAGATGCAATGTCCATCACTGTGAGCAGACAGGTATCGTCGGAAGGATGGGCGCCGTATTCTCGACGATCGAGGACTGCCATATCCACCATATCTGCAACTCCCACCAGCTGGGCGGTGCTGAGACGGCAGGCATCAAGCTTCATGCCGCGATCGATGTTACGATCAGAAGGAATCACATCCATAACTGCATCATGGGCGTCTGGCTCGACTGGGAGGCACAGGGCGCAAGGATCAGTCAGAACCTCATGCACGACAATCACCGTCCCGACGGCGTTGAAGCATTGGAGGGCGCCATGTTCAACTGTGATATCTTCATCGAGGTAGGACACGGCCCGACGCTTGTAGATACCAATGTACTTCTCTCCAAGGTATCAGTCGTTATCCCGAGCGAAGGCATCGGATGCGTTCATAATCTCATGGCAGGTTCTTTCGGTCTCATCAATTCCGGTGTTGACAGCATCGTCAATAACCAGCGTGAACCCAGATATACGCCTTATCACATCCGCCACAGGACTGAGGTTGCAGGCTTCATGACCATCCTTCATGGCGATGACAGGATCTATAACAACCTGATAATCCAGAAATATCCTGTTACGGATGAGAGCAAGACTCCACAGGATGCCGACTACGGCCACGCGGGAACAGCTTGTTTCGATATCTTCCCGACCTTCGAGGAATGGAATGCCCAGTTCGATCTTACGAACGAAGCGAACATGCATAAACTGGCAGAAGCCCACTTCGGACACCTTCCTGTCTGGATAGACGGCAATGCCTACTTTAACGGCGCCAATGTCTATGCCAAAGAAGAGAACAAGTTCATCGATGACAGCAACGAGGCATTTGCAGAGCTCGAAGCAGATGAAGGCGGCATCAAACTCAAGACGAATATCTATGGACTGTTGAAAGATTTCAAGGCAGGTCTCATAACAAGCGATGTCCTGGGCAAGGCATTCGAACCCGAACAGCGCTTTGAAAGCCCTGACGGATCCGACATCATCTTTGATAAGGATTTCTACGGCAATTCAAGATCTGATATAATCCCGGGACCTTTCGCGGAGGGTGCAGAAGAGTTTAAGTTTAAATTCTGACATCCCGCAGTACATTATTAAGTAAGAGTAGATGCTACTAAAGTTCGAAGTTTTATATTATAATTCGAGCTGTTGTTCCGCGGGCATGAGATGAATATCGTGCCTTAAGCCATCTGTTTGATTATGAGGGGGAAATCTTATGAAGAAGAGAATTGTTTTCGGTATTACAGCATCCTTGTGTGCGGCCTTGATCGCCTGCGGGATCGTCTTGTTTCCGGGTGAGACAGTGTCAGCAGCAGAAGGTGATGTTGAGATTAATGAAACAAATTTTCCTGATGAATATTTTAGGAATTGGATTTCTTCTAAAATTGTGTCTATAGACGGTAACTGGATCCAGGTAGCTGAAGACGGTGTTCTGAGTCCGGATGAGGCAAAACAAATTACATCTATTGATTTTTCTCTGAAAGGAATAACAACCTTAAAAGGAATCGAACATTTTACGGAGCTTAAAATACTGAATTGCAGTTTTAATAAGATCACCGAACTTGATCTGAGCAGGAATAAAGCTCTTAAAGAATTAAATTGCAACGGTAATAAGATATCTGAACTGATTTTGAGCGATAACACTGCGCTTACTGTGCTGGACTGCGGCAGAAACGGTATTAAGAAACTTGATGTAAGCGATAAAAAGGATCTGGTTAAGCTGGATTGCTCTTTTAACCAGCTTACTGAACTTGACACCGGAAAGAATACTGCGCTTGAATACCTGGATTGCGGTCACAACCAACTTACCGAGTTGGATCTCAGCAAGAATAAAGCACTAAAAAACCTTAGTTGCTACCAGAACAAACTGACCGTTATTGATGTGAGCAAGAATACTGCACTTGAAACTTTGTCCTGCTTCGAAAACGTGCTTACAGACTTAGAAAATCAGCTTTCCGGGCTTGATGTGAGCAAGAATACTGCTCTTAAGTCGCTTTTTTGTAGTGGATGTCGCCTTTTCGAATTGGATGTGAGTAATAATACTGAGCTCGAAGAATTATTGTGTGACAGTAACCGTATTCATAATCTTGATCTTAGCAAAAATACTAATCTTAAAGGGTTGGTTTGTAACAGCAACTGGCTTCAGGAACTCGATCTTAGCAATAATACAAAACTTGAAACTTTGTTTTGCCCGTGGAACGGTCTTACCAATCTTGATCTTAGCAAGAATACAAAACTTGAAAAGTTGTGGTGCAGTGGCAACTTGCTTGAGGGCCTTGATGTCAGCATGAATACATTGCTTGATGATCTGGATTGTGATAACAATAAGTTCAGTGAAATTTATGTTGCCAAAGAACGTGAAGAATTTAAAGATCTAACCATTGATGATGGTGTAAAGATGATAGTCCTTGCTACGTCTGACTGGAAATATACGGGCAGCAAATGGACCGTGGATTCAGCCGATCCTTCGAAAACAACAGCTACAGCCTTTTTCGAGTGTACCAAGGCAGGACTTACTGATTACAAGATATCAGAAGCCATGACTGTCAAGATCGCATCAAAAGTATGCTATTGTCTGAAAGAAGGCAGCATCACACTGAAAGCAACTCTTCCCAAGAAGTACAGCAGGACCGGCAAGGCAATAACTGAAGAAAAATCGATCACGACTCCTGCGACAGGACATTCGTGGGGTGATTGGAAAGTAACGAAGAAGGCAACTGCCACTTCAGAAGGAGAGGAGACAAGGATCTGTAAGAACGACTCCTCACATAAGCAGACCCGCCAGATCGCAAAACTTGCGTCCCTTACACTCAATAAGAAGGACTTGTCCATAGTTTGCGGCAAGACGGGAACTCTTAAGGCAACATTAACAGGCTCAACTGACAAGATAAGCTGGAAGTCATCCGATACGAAGATCGCAACAGTCGATTCCAACGGTAAAGTTACGGCCAAGATGGCAGGAACAGTTACCATAACCGCATCGATCTCCGGGACCGGCGCGAAGTGCACTGTAACAGTACTCTATAAGGACGTGACTAATGCCGAGGATTTCTGGCATGCCCCGACGAACTATCTTACAGCCAAGGGCGTAGTTAAAGGTTATGCCAACCAGACAGAGTTCAGACCTGCCAACGAATGTACAAGAGCTCAGATGGTAACTTTCCTCTACAGGCTCCAGGGTGAACCCAAGACCAAGTCCGATAAGAGTCCTTTTGATGATGTAAGCTCAAAAGACTATTTCTTCAAGCCTGTTATCTGGGCAGTCGAAAAAGGCATCACTACCGGTGTGACGAAGGATTTGTTTAAGCCTCAGGATGTCTGTACCAGAGCTCAAACGGTAACCTTCCTATGGAGGATGGCAAATAAGCCCGAGCCCAAGACGACCAAGAATCCTTTCAGCGATGTTGCGCAGAACGCATACTACTACAAGGCTACGCTCTGGGCATCCGAGAAGAAGATCCTCGCAGGTCTTCCTGACGGAACATTCAATCCTCAGGGCAAGTGCCTGCGCCGCCAGATGGTCACCTTCCTCTATAAGTACGACAAGTACATCAACGGCAAAGGATAATGGAACTTAAGACAAAGAGCAAAAGGCCGGAAATGAAATGCTCCATAGACGTCTTCCTTGATGAGTCGGAAGGCTTCTCCAAGTGCATCAATGATCCAGGGACATATAAAGCAGTTCTGGTGGAATCCGGTTCTTTTGTCGTTGAAGATAAGGGTGAATACAGAGTTATAACGGCACCTGCCGCTATGGCCGTAAACGAGAAAGCCGAACTTAAGGTGATCTCAGAAAGCGGCGTCAGAACGTCTACCGTCTTTTTCAAGCCGACTTTCATAAGAGAAGAATTCAGCTTCGATGCGATCGGATCCGGCAAGTTTGATAAATTCTTTAAAGCTGTGAAAGAACCTGCTCAGATGAAGCCGGATGAACTTATGTATTCTGCGATCAGGGGGATCGGCGCCGAATTCGATGAAGACTTTAAGGATTCCATATATCAGGATGCCATGCTCCTTCTTGAATTTAATTGGCATCAGAGAAACATTGTCTTTTATTCTCTTACTGAACAGGAATATTCAACGGCAGTAAGGATCTTAAGAAGCCTGAAGCATGAGTTGGAGATGCAGCCGGATAATTTCTGGATCTTAAGGACAAGGTATTTTCTGATCTCTTTGCTGTTTACGGCTACAGCCGATTTTTACAGGGATTCCAGACAGGATGAGATCTATAAGGACCCTCTTGTCGCTAAGGTCGCAAGATACATGTGGGAAAACATAGGAAACGATATCTCGCTTTCCGATATCTTAAAGAAGTTTTCCGTAAACAAGAACACCCTCAACGATGCCTTCAATAACGAGAAGTCCATGTCCTGCATGGCCTATCTCGAGCAGCTCAGGATGAATTTTGCCAACAAACTGCTCCAGTTTACGGATCATTCCGTCAGTGAGATAAGCAGTATCTGTGGTTATTCCGATTCGAATTATTTTTCGAAAGTCTTCAAGAAACATACGGGTATGTCCGCATCCGAATATCAGAAGCAGATGAAGGGCCTGTGCTGATCTTCCACGTAATGGTGCCGATTTTACTAACTTTTTCGCGCGATAAACTGATAAAATAATTGGAAGAGGTCTTCATGAAAAAAGCAAAAAAGATAGACTACGATCCCGAACTACAAGAACCTGCCATCCGCAGGAGCATTTGCACGGGCGAGACTACGGTAGGCTTTATAGACCGTTCAAGCGGAAGATTCATCGACTATAAGCTCGTTAAGAACAGCACGGATATCGATGAGTTCATGAAGCAGACGGGCACAGATAAACTGAAGACCATCTACTGAATTTAATACAGGCGGAACAAAGGGCATGGATATCTTATTTGCGCAAGGATCAAAGAAAGAGACAGTCGAACTCAAGAAAGAAACATTCAAGGATCTGGGACTTTCTGAAGTCCTTGAGAACATAACGGACGGCGAGAGGGAATATAAGATCGTTCAGGACATCATTACCAGACTCCCGGTCGATGCCGATGACATAAGATACCGCCAGGATATCATGCGGGATTTCATAGGTGATGATAACCTGGTCAAGGATCTCTCTGACGCTTTATGGCAGATAAGAGCCCTGAAAGATTACGAAGGCGGAAGAAGGAGAGCTTTGTCGTCCGACAGTTCACTCTTCTCATTGCTTGAATACTTAAGGGAACTTACGATATATATCAATGTCCTGGAAGAACTCATTAAATGCCTCGAGAAGAATAAGATAGAGTCTTCGGGGCTGAAAGCTCTTCTGGAACAGATCAGGTCGATCGTAAACAGCAAGGAATTTTCCGAATCCAAAGATGATATCGTAAAGATGCACGAAGACCTGTCCAACGTAAGAGGCGTTATCGTCGGCATCAATCTTACTCCCGACCTTGACATCGAGCATATCGCATCAGTCGATTTTGTCCCTCAAAGGCTCAAATCAAAATATCAGTTGACTGATATCCTGCTGTCTCTCAATAACATCATGTACGGCGCAAATCAGGGCAATTCGTTCGGCAGAGCCGCTACCGCCGAGAGTAAACTCGCGTCAGCCCATGTCAAGAGCGTGGATCCCCAGCTTGCAACGCTTACGCCCCTTATCGAAAAACATCTTAAGTGGCACATCATAAAGATCAGAAGGACCATGTCCAAATACATAAAACTCGACAGCCATTCCATAACCGAGATGTACGAAGGGCTTACTTTCTATCTTGTCATGGCAAGACTGGCATCAAAGCTCAAGGCGGATGGTCTCACTTTCTGCATGCCCGAGCTTTCGGAAGATGACGGCAGGGCTTTTGAACTCAAGGAATTCTACAACATAAGGCTCTTCTTCTCCGGCGAAAAGAACATCGTAAAGAACGATCTGACCTTTACCCCTAAGGAAAACATATATGTTCTTACAGGTCCCAACAGGGGTGGCAAGACTATCCTGGAGCAGGCAATAGGCATCAATTCCGTACTTGCTTCTGCAGGAGCCTTCATCACGGCAACGTCCTGCTCGGGGAGCCCCTTCCGCAACATCCTTACGCACTTCCCGATCGATGAGAACCTCACGATCAACTACGGCCGTCTGGGCGAGGAAGCCATCAGGATCAAGGAGATAGTAGGGGAGACGGACGACCACACGCTCATCCTCTTCAATGAGACTTATTCGACAACTTCCGCAGCTGACGGACTCTATCTGTCCTGCGATCTTATACGCATCCTGAAAGAGATCGGATCAGCTGTCATCTTCAACACCCACATCCATGAAGTCGCAAGATCGATAGACGAGATGAAC
>JAIKVV010000009.1 GCA_024685385.1 Saccharofermentans sp.
GGGATAACTCATAATGATGATTTCACTGAGTATACCGTAAAATACAAAGGCAAAGAAGTTAGTTTTACTGATAGTTTCCAAGTTCTTGCCTGCTACATGTATAGTGGTTTCTATGCAATCTTCAAGGGAGAACCAATAGAAAATGTTCATGTGACTTTTGTTAATTCCGAGACTGGTGCAGTAATAATGGAGTCTAATTCCAAAGATATGGGCAAAGAACAGAATTGAAGAAAATCATATTGATTCAAATATGGTTATTGAAGTAATTTTTCTGAAATAGAAAGGAGAACATATATGGATTCGAACAATGGTAAAGGAATGGCGATTGCATCATTAATTCTAGGTATTTTTAGCGCTTTGTTTGGATGGGTTAGTCTTCTTTTTACAGCCTCTGGGATAACCGGCTTAGTGATATCCCTCATTACGATTGTTTTGGGTGTAGTGTGTCTAGTTCTGATTTCTAAGGCCAGAAAGCGTGGATTCACAGGCGGAATGAAAGTGCCATGTTATATTTTTTCGATTATGACGATTGTTTTAGGAGGAATAGCATTTGCTGTTTCCGGTTTGTTTTGTCTTACGATTCTTCTTCGTCAGATGTCAGCAAGCAATTAATTAAGTCCTGAAACAACACTTAATAGCTTATTGATTATTAAGTAATTATTTTCGGAGAGATACTATGACCAAACTATATGTAGATGAGATTTCCTCTTCTCAGTTTGCCATTTGCTTTGATGATGCTTCCGGCGTGCGGCAGATACATCAGGAAGACTTCAAACCGCAGGTTTTCGGGAGTGCTGCTGAGGCATTTGCTGTTCTTGCTGTTTTGACTTCTGAACGTGCGCGTGAGGATGCTGCTGTTCCTTTGTCCTTGTCTGAGGCAGCGGATTTTGCTTTGGGTTTGCGTTGGAAGTTTGCTACTACTTATGCCAAGACTGCGCCGCATGAATATATCGTTAAGAAGTGGTTATCTCCTGCTGATCAGCTTCTGTTCGAACGCTTTGTTCAGACCATGAAGCATAATTCAGTTGTCGGATACTTTTACGGGCACAAGAACGACTATCTTATACTTAATACTCACTACTACTGGTATATGGGACAGTATGAGAACCGGGCTATTAATCTCATTAACCGTACTACTGTTGACCATCTGGTGCTTGTTGGCGGTGTATATCAATATAAACCTTGAATTTTTGTTTGTCTTAAAAAAGTAGGAGCTGACCCGCAGGCCAGCTCCTTTTTTGAACCTTTATGGAGATTTAACTGATTATTTCTGATAGATCTGAGCATAAAGATCGACGAGACCCTTGTAGTTGAGCTCTTCGCAGGATGCTACATATTCATCCCACTGCTTTTCTACATCAGCCTGACCTGTGACGAACTTCAGGACCCAGGTATTGACGTTGCTGATGAGAGGAGTAGCGATCAGGTTGATCTTCTCATACTGATCGGATGTAGGTGCGATACCGGGAGCCAGAGGAGGTACTTCCCTGTACTCGAGGTCACGGTGTACATAGTCCTGAACCTTGGGAACGAGGTTGTCTTCCATCTCTGCAATAGTTCCGCCGTACCAGAAGTTACCGCCTGCGTAACCCCATTCGAAACGGATGTCTGTCAGAGTGTTGTCAGGAGTATTGCCATAGCCCAGACCGGAGCAGCAGAAGCCTTCTTTTAAGTGCTTATATCCGTCAGCATCTACTTCATAGTGAACGCCTTCGACACCCCACTTTGTGAGTTCGTATGCTTCGTGAGAGTAGAAGAGCCAGTCAACGAATCTGAGCATTTCGATAAAGCCGTCTTCGCCAAGATCCTTAAGAGCCTGATCTGCGATCATGACACCATTCTCGAGTCTCTCGGGAGATACTGTGGAGTTCTTGGTGGATCCCATAGGGAGAGTGATACAATAGTTCTCGAACTTGCCTTCGCCAAGCTGCTTTACCATGTCGCCTTCGAATGAAGCGAACTGTGACTGGTTAACAGACATGATGGCTGTCTTGCCGTTGAAGTACTGTGCTGTAGCTGTTGCATCGTCCTGTGTGAATGTTTCGGGATCGAGGATTCCTGCTTCGATGAATGCGTTTGCAGCCTTTAAGAATTCCTTGAAGTTGTCCGATACAGGGGAGAACTGGAATTCGTCTGCAGCAGGGTTATATCTCATACCGTTGCCGATATTCCAACCTGCGTTTACATCGTATGTTGCGCCCATGACGCCGAGGAGGTTACCGCCGCTGCCCTTGCCGGATTCGTTTCCGCACCAGAGGTCAGACCAGATGTAATCCTTCTCTTTGCACATGCCCTGCTCGACCATGTAAGCCTTTACTTTCTTAAGAGCTTCGAGCAGATCGCCCCAGGTCCAGGTCTTCTCAAGCTCGACTACATCGACGCCTGCCTTGTCCCAGATGTCTTTTCTGATCATGAAGGTGTAGTTGATAAGGTTGCCTTCCTTCATGCCGGGGAGCTTGTAGTACTTACCGTTAGCTCTTGTGATCGTCTGGATGTCCTTGGAGAGATTGTACTTGTTGTAGAAGTCAGTGTAGTAAGGCATATACTGAACATAGTCAGAGATAGGCACGATCGCACCGCCGTCTACGAAAGCAGTATCGTCATAGATCTTGGGGATGATGTAAGCGGACTTACCTGCATTGATATCAAGGGTGATATTGTTCATGTAGTCGCCGCTGTCGTAGGACTTGATGTCGAGGTGGACATTGGTCCTGTTCTCGATCTCCTTGAAAATACCCTCGGTCTTCCACTTGTCGATCATGGGATACCAGCTGGCATCACTGAAGAACATTGTGTAAGTTGTAGGCTCGTTGGCATGGAATGTCTCTCCGAGGCCGAACTTGTAGGGTAATTCTTTTTCTGTTGTTGTCGCAGAAGTCTCTATCTGACTGGGAATAGTCGTCATGCTCGTACTCTCAGTAGGTGCGCTCTGCTGACCTGTGCAAGCCGTAAAGCCGCCGATCATGGACAGAGCAAGACCGATAGAGGTTAATCTTGTTACTGTTTTCTTCATAACTGTTTCCTTTCTTATAAGTTTTTTATATTGCCTTGGGAGGATCCCATGAGCACCTTGATTATTCCTTGACACCGCCTAACATCATGCCCTGAACATAATATTTCTGTATGAAAGGGTAGACGCAGATGATGGGGAGGACTGTAAGTACCATCGCGCAGGACTTGATGTTGGCCGATACCTGCTGGGCGTCAGCTTCGGATGCCGATGCACCGCGGATTATTGTCTGGAGGAAGTAAGCGACAGGCCACTTGTTTTTATCCTGGAGATAGAGCATGGCGTTGAACCAGTTGTTCCAGTACATGACGGCATAGAATAAGGTCATGGTCGCCATTATCGGCTTGGATAAGGGGATGGATATCTTAAGGAATACACCGAACTTGTTAAGTCCGTCCATCTCACCCGCTTCTTCCAACTCCTTGGGCAGGCTCATGAAGAAGGATCTCATAAGGATTACATAGTAGGTGCTGATGAGCATGGGAAGGATAAAGCCGCCCATGGTATTCTTGAGACCTAAGTTTACTATCAGGATATAGTTTGCGATGAGACCGCCGCCGAAATACATCGTGAAGATGATGAAAGGCGATAAGAACTTATTGATCCTGAGATGTGTCTTTGACATAGGATAAGCAAGGATCGATGAGAAGATTAATGATCCCACTGTTCCCACTACCGTATAGAGGATAGTATTAAGGTAATATCTTAAGAATTCATGATCGTTACGCGTTATAACGTAGACATATGTATCGATGGAGAAGTCCTTGGGGATGAGCCCCGTGTGGCCGGCGATGATCGCCTGCTCCGATGTGAAGGACTGTGATACCAGATAAAGGAAAGGGTAGAGTGTTACGACCGCAACAAAGATCATTATGATCGTGTTAAATACCGTGAATACCTTATAACCTGTTGATTCCTTTATGCGGTTCTTGGGATTAGCGACCGGGATATGGGGCTTGTTCTCTTCATTAACGCTCATGTCATACCCTCCTTACCAGAGACTCGTTCTTGCGAATTTCTTCGAGACCAGATTGGCTGCAGTCAGAAGGACAAGATTGATGAGTCCCTCAAAAAGTCCAACCGCGGTCGCGTAACTGTAATTGCCGGAACCGATACCCATTCGGTAAACATATGTGGATACGATATCAGCGGTCTGATAGGTCATAGGATTATAGAGGAGATATACCTTCTCGAAAGCTCCGCCCGATCCTACGAGTCCTCCTATGTCAAGGATAAGGAGTGTTGCTATGGTAGGAAGGATGCAGGGGATGGTGACATGGAGTACCTGCTGCAGATGAGATGCACCGTCAACCTTGGCAGCCTCGTAGAGGGAGGGATTGATATCGGTCATGGCAGCAAGATAAAGTATCGTGCCCCAGCCTAAGCTCTGCCATACACCTGATGCAACAAATATCGTTCTGAACCATTCAGCAAGTGATATGAAGCTGATCGCTTCTCCGCCGAGGCTCTCGATCAATGCGTTGATAGGGCCGTGTGTAGATAAGAGTTCCTTTAACATACCGCATACGATGACAATCGATATGAAGTGGGGAAGATAAGATACTGTCTGTACGAACTTTTTCCAGTGAAGATTCCTGATCTCGTTTATGAGCAGGGCGAAGATGAGAGTGAGAGGAAATCTGAAGAGCAGATAAAGACCGTTCAAAATGAGGGTGTTAAAAAATGCTCTCCAGAATGTCCTGTCAACAACAAACTGTTCAAAGTATCTGAAACCTGTCCAGGTCTCACCGAATATATTGCCTCCGGCTTTATATTTCCTGAAAGCAATGATATTACCGAACATGGGGATATAGCGGAAGATGATGTAGTAGATGACAGGAATAAGGACCATGACATAAAGCTGCCAGTTGATCTTAAAATCCTTGGACATTCTCTTGCGAAGGGCGATCTGCTTGGGAGACCATTCCTCGGTAGTTTGCTGCTGGACTTGCTCTTTCTTACTCATATACGACCAACCTTCCTGCTAACCATCGTGATGCTCTTGCATACTTGCATACAAGCATGTTTACGTTGAGATTATCACCACGCCCAAGATATGTCAATAGAATTATTTAGAGCTAATCTGGACTTTTTTGTCATTCTGTTCCGGCCGTCTTTTTTTTATTCTTGTGAAATAAGAAAAAGTGATCGTTTTTCCTCGCTTTTATGCTCCTGATTTTTGCTGTTGATTTTTGTCTTTTTCACTTTTATACTTCGAACAAAGAAAGGAGCATTTTTCCCAATGAGTTCTTTTGACAGGATAAGCAACAGCTGGTTATATAGACTGGGTGAAGCCATAGCGGATGTGGTCTTATTCTCATGCCTTTTTTTGCTCTTTTCTTTGCCGGTCGTAACCATAGGTCCTTCTCTTTGTGCTCTCTACTATATTGTCTACAATAAATACACCAAGGGCGGCGATCCCAATTCCAAAGATTTCGTCCGTTCTTTCAGGTCGAATCTTAAGAACGGGATCGTGGTACATCTGATCTATTCTGTATTTAGTTTGATCGTAGGATTTAACATCTATTTTGCTTTCGCGGGATTCGGTGATCTTCGTCTTCCTGACTGGTATCCCGTTGTATCTTTACTGCCGCTTCTTCCCCTGATATTCACGATGCCGTATGTATATGCTTTGCTTGCAAGATTCGATAACGGGATCAAGGGGACCATAACGAACAGTTTCATCTTATGCATGGTGAATTTCCCTCGCTTCCTGCTCATATGGCTGGTGGTTATTGTGGCATTGGCGATATGCATATTCTTCCCGCCGGCAGCTCTTATCGTTCCTGTCGGGGCAACATATCTTATCCAGATGGTAACTGAGAAGTCTTTTGCCAAAGCTCTCAGTGTTGAACAGCAAAGGAAAGAAGAAGTATCAGATAAAGATTCAGAGGAGGATCCTGATGGCAGGGATAGATCTTAATGTAATACAACTGGTCTGCGGTCTGATCGCCGCAATATGTGTCTTCATCGGTATCTTCATAAGCGTAAGAAGACTTGATCCCGGGAAGAAGACAGAGATCCCCGTCAAGATAACGGTCTTGTCCTGTGCATTGATCGTATTGGGATTATTGATCTATGCTGTGACCAAGACATGTACTTATCTTCAGACCGTGGATCTTACAGAATATGATCTTTACACGGTATATTTTGCATCACTCGGAGAGGTAGTCAAAGTATTTGGATTTTTTGCATTGATACCGATCGTGTTAAGACTTTTCGGACCCCGTAAGAACAAAAAAATATTAGAAGAAATAAGGGAAGAAGACGCCCGCGCCGGAGACTCCTGAATCAGTTTCAATGAGCCTGTTTCTCTCTATTGACAGTCTGATTGTTTGCTAGTATTCTAGTATGCGTAACGACTGAAGTTATGATCGCGGCTGCCTTATGACGGCTTAAAGGTGGGTTTTGTTATGAAGTTGGTATTACGGTGGTTTCCGTATGGAGATGATAGTGTTTCTTTAAGGCAGATCCGTCAGATCCCCGGTGTTAAGGGCGTCGCGACCTTCCTGTCTCGTGTTCCCGTCGGTGATGTCTGGACTATGGATGAGATCTTGCATGTTAAGAACATGATCAATTCCCATGGCCTTGAGATGGAAGTGATAGAAAGCCTTAACATCCATGAGGATATTAAAAAGGGTCTTTCTACTCGTGATATGTATATCGATAATTACATTTTGTCTATGAAGAATCTCGCTTCATGCGGCGTCAAATGTATCTGCTATAATTTCATGCCCGTAATGGACTGGTACAGATCGGTCTTATCCGAGTATCTGCCTGACGGAAGCTACACCATGGCTTATTACCATGACGATGCCGTAAAGCTTTCATTGTCCAATATCACTTCGTCCATGATGCGTGGTTCCAATAACTTCAGTCTCCCGGGCTGGGAGCCTGAAAGATTCGCTCAGATGGCTGATGATATTGAATACTACCGTAATGTTTCTTCTTCCGAATATTTCGCAAATATCAAGTATTTTCTTGATGCTGTCATACCTGTTGCAGAATCTCTTGATATCGATTTTGCAGTACACCCTGACGATCCGCCGTGGCCTCTTTTCCATCTGCCCAAGGTCGTTAACTGCAAGGAATCGATCAGCAAGTACCTGGACCTCGTTCCATCCAAAAAGAACGGTCTTACCCTCTGCACGGGAAGTCTTGCTGCTGACCCTGCGAATGATGTTGCCGACATTGCTTCAACATTTGCTGCCATGGGCAAGATCCACTTTGTTCATTTGAGGAATATTAAGCATGTATCAGATAAGGATTTCTATGAATCCGCGCACCTTTCATCCTGCGGCGACCTTGATATGGCAAAGATCGTAAGATGCCTTTATGAGAACGGATTTGACGGTTACATAAGACCCGATCACGGACGCATGATCTGGGATGAGACCGGAAGACCGGGATATGGTCTCTACGACCGTGCTCTCGGGGCTGCCTATATCTCCGGACTCTGGGAAGCAGTAACTAAAAACGGCTGATCACCTGTACCCCGCATGGTGACCTCCTGTCCCATCAAAGCCGCATAACCGCTCTTCTCGGGTTATGCGGCTTATATGTGTAGTATGCAAGTCCTTTACACAAAGGCTTTTTTGTGTTAGTTTCTAACTAGCTTTATGAAGGGGTCTTCCAGTATGATAATAACACCTAAGAATAATTTCGAACCTAACCGCGAGTATGCCTTCAGGATGGTAAAAGACAACATCATCAATATGGAGATCAAGCCGGGAAGCCTTATCGGCGAACAGGAGATAGCATCCCAGCTCGGCATTTCCAGGACCCCCGTTCACGAAGCATTTCTCGAACTGTCCAAGTCAAGGATACTGAATATCCTGCCCCAGAAGGGCTGCAGTGTTTCTCTCATAGATTACGAACTCATCAAGGAATCCAGATTCCTCCGTATCGCTGTCGAGACGGCCCTCATCAGGGAGGTCTGTGATGTCGCGACAGATGAAGAGATCCAGAACCTTTATGCAAATATCAAGCTCCAGCAGTTCTATCTGGAGAACGACCCGCCTAAGTTCATGGATCTTGATAACGAATTCCATAAGAGCATCTATGTCGCCTGCAACAAACTGCAGTGCTTCTACATGGTAAGCCTCATGAGCCTTCACTTCGACAGGGTAAGGTCGCTGTCTTTAAGGACCATCAAGGACAATAAGCTCGTATCGGACCATATCGCGATCGCGGATGCCATAGCAGCCCGCGACAAGGATGCGGCATGCGCGGCTTTCTCCAAGCACATGTCCAGATTCGACCTTGACTGGGACATCATCAAGAAAGAATACAGCGAATATATAACCGAGTAATATCTCTTTTTTATGGACCGTAAAGCCTGCGAAAGATATATATTTTCCCAATATGGAGTCGAAGCAGATTATCCCTTTGAAGGGGATGATGTTTCTGCTGTATTCAGGCATGGGGATAACCGTAAATGGTTCGGCATTGCCATGAGGATCAGCGGGTCAAAACTGGGGCTTTCTTCTTCTTTGGTGGACATATTGAACGTTAAGATCACAGATCCTGTCTATCTTGATATGCTCATACATTCTCCCGGCATATTTCCTGCTTATCACATGAATAAAAAGCACTGGGTAACAGTGTTACTCGACGGCTCCGTGCCTGAAGATTCCGTCTGCGGCCTTATAGACATGAGCTATCAGGCGACCATGTCAAAAAAGCCCCGCCGCTCCCGTTCAGATTGAAACTGAAGGATACTCCATCCGTTTTGCTGCCCCACCTTTTCTTTGCCTTCGATAGGATGGTATAATGTGTAAACGAGGCCTTATGGTCTGATCTTTTCGGGGGTGGGAAAAATGAGAAAAAAAGTATTGATCGTACTCAGCATCTTGATCCTTTTGGGGTCCTTTGTCAGCGTCAGGCAGCTTCGGGCGGATGAGGATTACTCTTATGTTGAACTCGATAAACTGGTCGAGATAAAGAACGATCCGGCCAAACTTGCGAAAGTAAAACATGTAAGCGTATTTAGTAATGGATACGACAAAGAGACTGATGATAAGATAAAGCTTATCAAGCTCTGTCCTAATCTGGAGTCGGCATATATCTGTGCGAACGGTTATACATTCGATAAGGATTTTATTAATGGCATTAAGACAAATGCTTCCAGCCTTGGACTGATGTTTCAATGGGCTGTTGTAGACTTTGAGGGAGTTAATAATCCGAAGATCACGAGTATCTCCATGTGTGAAAACAAGGCGAAGCACTACGGGAGTATAGTTAATCTTAAAAACCTGACAGAAATACAGCTCGAGAATATGAGGGGTTATTCAAAGGCGGATTATTCAAAACTTACAAAACTTGAATCAATCGATTTTACTTCTCAGCGGATCGGGGACTATAAAGATTTTTTCCAGAAGACAAAAAGACTGAAAGAGTTGTATCTGACCGGCTGCAACCTTACAGATAAAGATACGAAGTATATGGTATCGTATCTGACTGATCTTGAAGATCTCAGCATCAAACATACATTTGTTGAAGACATCTCATTCCTGAAGGATATGAAAAATCTGAAAAGTGTTTTCCTGCCTTCGGGAGTCAGCAATCTGGAAGTTCTGTATGAGATGCCGGGTATTAAAGGTGTCTGGTTTGAAGGATACACAGAACTGTTTGT
>JAIKVV010000047.1 GCA_024685385.1 Saccharofermentans sp.
CTGACAGTTTTGTGTACGGATGTAAAAATCCAAAGGGCCGCATGTCAGGCCAATTACTCCCCGTATTATAAGAAAAGTGCAACTGTCGGAGTTAATTACTCTCTAACAATTACACTTTCTATGGTACTAAAGGGCTGCCCCAAGCCGGGACAGCCCAACCCCCATAAGGAGGATATTGTTAATCCTGCGGGCCGTCGATGACATATAAATCCGGTGCGTACTCGCAGTCGCCTTCGCCGCAGAAGACGTGCTCGCTGTGGCAGGCATTCTTGTACCAGGCGGGACGTGCATCGTCGCCGTTTGCATCCGGGATGTTGCCCTGGTTGAAGACGTACTTGCCGTCGGCGTCAAAGTAGAGTGCCCACCATCCGAAGCTGTCGGGTGTGCCGCCGACGAAGATGACTTCTCTTGAACCGTCGGGATTATTTATCTCGTGACGGAAATAATCGTTATAGCTGATCTGGTCGGTAACGTCTGTCTGCTGTCCGTCGAAGACGAAATATACTCTGCCGTCGATGAGCTTGGCGTAGTCATCGGACTTGGTATTGGAATAGTTGAGACCAAGATAGCGTTGGCCTTCACCGTCAAACTGCGTTATGACGTTGATATGGCGGTTGGTGTCAATATCAAAGGAGATCGTCCTCTCTTCCTCATCTTCCTTGACCATAACTTTCGTGCCGTTGTGAGTCGTAAACTGCGCGATGAGTTTTTCGGCTGCGCTTACCACTGCGGTCCTCGTAAAGGGTATGATCATCACGATGGCGATCGCCGCTGCGACTGCTGCCATTACGATAAGGGGAGTCTTTTTGGCGGCCTTGGTGTGCCTTAAGGTATCCCTCACCTGATCCTTCTTCTCGCTATCCATTACCAATTCATCAAATAGATCGTTCATGCTTATTCCTCCAATCTGATTCGCATCTGTTCTTTTCCCCTGCTGATCCTCATGGCAACCGCCGATTCCGACAGTTTTAATATCGAGGAGATCTCCTTGTACGAGTAGCCTGCGAAGTAGTGAAGATAGATCGGTACATAGTAGATCTTCTCCAGCTTCATGAGCTCGTCAAAGAGGACCTTGTTGCTCTCAGTCAGTCTGTCTGAATATGAAAGTTTCCATTCCTGTGATTCGAGATCAACAGCAGTTGTCCTGGCGCAAGATTTAAGATGGTTCTTACACCTGTTTGCGGTCATGGTCATGAGGTAGGATTTCTCGTTTTCCCGTCTTAAGGGGATGTGCTTTTCGAGGAGCTTGACGAAGACATCCTGAACGATGTCCTCTGCGTCCTGCTTAGATCCTACGTATGAGACTGCAAACCTGTAAAGATCATCCGAATACGTATCAAATAATCTGATAACTTCTTCGTTTTTCAATCTTTTAACCTCCGCTTGTTTTTCGAGATCTCACTAATAGTACAATCCTGGATAATGATTTCTCACATTATCCTTCGCGAAAAGTAGATCTTTTTCGAAAACAGACCGGGGATGAGCCGAGCGCTTATTTGGCGAAAGCGATCTTGGCGAAGTTATAGAAACCCAGATACCAGATGGGCCAGTCGTGTCCGCCGGGTTCTTTCTGCCAGGTGAAGTTTTCGTTGGGAACGATGTCTTCGCAGATCTCCGGCAGATCCTTGACGGCCGCCTCGGCGCTTGCCAGGGCGATGTCGTCGTTAGTGCCGCAGATGTTGTAGAAATAATCGATCGTAAAATCAGATTCCATTATGTTCTGTGAATTCTTGGAAGCGGCGTTGGAAGTCGGGGCTGCGGAGAATGCGCCGAACCAGGAGAAGAGATCCATGCATTCGCCGATGCCGATGTTGATGGTCTGCATGCCGCCCATCGAAAGACCTGCCATCGCGCGGTGCTCGCGAGTCTTACTGAGGTCGTAGCCCTTCTTGGAATACTTGGCATAGGTTGCATAATGCTTTTCGATATAAGGGATCAGGTCGTTTCTAAGCTCGTATCCGAAGTTATAGAAAGACTCCATGTCCTGGCTGTGCTTGCAGCCGAGGGCCTTGCCGTTGGGAGTTACGACGATCAGAGGTTCGATGTCGCCGTTGCCGATCAGGTTGTCGAGGATGTTCTTGAGCTGGGACTGAGGCTGGTTGAGACCCCACTCGCACTCGGATCCGCCGATGCCGTGCATCAGGTAGATGACGTTATACTTACCCTTGGGATTGTAGCCTGCGGGCAGATATACATAAGCATTCTTCTTGACGCCCTCGCCGTCGCCTATGTAGTCCTTGGCAGTGTATGTGATCTTCTCGACCGTGCCGGTCTTGCCGCCCTTATACATTCTCTTGTAGTCAGCGGGTATCTCGGATTCACAGTTATAGACGATCGATTCTTTGGTGGTCTCGGTCGTTGTAGTGGTTGTAGTAGCTTCTGTAGTAGTTGTAGTCGTTGTGGCTTCAGTAGTAGTTACGGCAGTTGTCTCTTCGGAAGAAGTTGTCGTCTCCTTTGCTCCCGATGCGCTGCAGCCTGCGAGCATCGTAAGGATGAGGGCTGCTGATGTGATCTTGATGAATGTTTTCTTCATTTTTCCTGACCTCTTAAATATTTTATCTATGACATTATATATACCCGCGGCGTTTTATAACACCCATGAAAACTTATAAAACACCCTACAAATTCTCCATCCGCCTTTTTGCTTGCTCGAAAAGCCCTGCTTTGTGATATATAATTATCCTTGGAAGTTATCCGGGAGGTGTAAGGGAAGATGAGAAGAAGAAAGAATAAATGGCTCGTAGTATTTATATTTATAGCCGTCGTTGCCGTGATCGCATCGATCGTCTGCGCTGTCATATTCGGCATGTCTTCTGATTCCAAAAAACTAGTCGGGACCTGGAAAGGCGTAGAAGGTGAAACTGCGGTATTGCTCTTCAATGCTGACGGGACTTTTGAGGAGTCGGAGAACTTAAACGTGGCAGGTGTCGATTTCGATACGGGCTTCAAAGGAACATATGCGGTCGATGAGAAAGAGAAGGTCATAAGGATGTATCCCAAGTCCGATTCCGACAGCTCCGGCATCGGCTCGACCTGGGTCTACAGTTATGTGCTCTCTGACAACTATCTGACCGTGGATAACATCGGGTCGATCTTTGAAGGCCGTAAGTCCTTTACGAGACAATAAGGGTTAAGAGGCAGGGGAGATCCGGAATGCAGCATAAAACAGGTCTGGTACTGGAAGGAGGCGCGATGCGCGGCATGTTTACATGCGGCGTGATCGATGTCCTTATGGAAAAAGGCATAAGCTTTGATGTCGCAGCAGGCATCTCCGCGGGCGCGGTCTTCGGCTGCAACTATAAGTCGCACCAGATCGGAAGGCCATTGCGCTACAACAAGAAATACTGCAAGGATCCAAGATACTGCAGCATCCGCTCGCTCATAAAGACGGGCGACCTTTACGGGGCGGACTTTTGCTACCGCGAGATCCCCGATATATTGGATCCTTTCGATAAAGATACTTTCAAAGAAGACCCCATGGAATTTTATGTCGGCGCAACGGATATTGAGTCAGGCGAATGCGTATTCCATAAATGCGATGACGGGGGCGAACTTGATCTCAAATGGATGAGGGCATCCGCATCGATGCCGGTTGCATCAAAGCCCGTTGAGATCGATGGCCGCCTTTATCTTGACGGCGGCATCGCAGATTCTATCCCCTTCAAGTTTGTTGAAAGCTTAGGCTGTGACCGCAGCCTGATCGTACTCACTCAGCCGCAAGGATATATCAAGCGCAAGATGTCATTCCTCATGAAGATTGCTCTCCGTAAATACCCTGCCGCAGCCGAAGGCATGATGAAGCGTCACCTGATGTATAACAAACAGGTTGAAGAGATCGAGGAGAAGGAGCGCAGAGGCGAGGTCTTCGTAATAAGACCCCCTCAGCCTCTTGGAATCGGCAGGACCGAGAAAGATCCCGGTAAACTTGACAGAGCATACCGCATAGGAAGGGAAGAAGCCGAAGCAAGGCTCCCGCTCCTGCGGGATTACCTCTGCGGCTGAAAGAGCGCATCGGTTGAAGGCATTGCCCTTCGGGAGTAAAATATCCCTTAAGCGTAATCAGCTTTATCAAGGCAGGTTTATTGAATGGATAACGAACAGTCGGTAATAAGAAAAGTAACTGTCGTCGGAGTGGCGGGCAATGTCCTGCTGACCGCATTCAAGCTGACCGCCGGAATCCTCGGCAAGTCCGGCGCAATGGTATCGGACGCCGTTCATTCGCTCTCTGATGTCTTCGCCACCTTCGTGGCTTACCTGGGCGTCAGGATATCCAAGAGATCCGCAGACAAGGAACATCCCTACGGTCACGAGAGACTTGAGTGCGTTGCATCCCTGATACTGGGTCTCATCCTCGCCGCAACAGGCATCGGCATTGGCAGGGTCGGCGTCATGAACATAATCTCAGGAAATTACGATTCTCTCGAAGTTCCGCGCCTCATCGCCCTCATCGCATCAATAGTATCGATAATCACCAAGGAATTGATGTTCTGGTACACGCGCCACTACGCAAAAAAGATAGATTCCCGGGTCTTCATGGCAGATGCCTGGCACCACAGATCCGATGCCTTCTCATCGGTCGGATCACTTATCGGCATCGCGGGCGCCATGATGGGCTTCCCGGTCTTGGACTCTGTGGCAAGCGTCATCATCTGCCTCTTCATCCTTAAAGTTGCTTATGACATAATCAAATCCGCGATCAGCAACATGCTCGATACTTCCTGCGACGAAGAATATGAGCAGAAGATAAGGGAATACGTTCTCTCCGTTGAAGGCGTAAAGAGCATAGATCTTCTGCACACCCGCCAGTTCGGCAACAAAGTCTATATCGACATCGAGATCGGCGTTGACGGCAACGAGTCTTTCCGCTCTGCTCATGACATCGCGGAACGCGTGCACGAAGGAGTCGAAGAAAAATTCGAGAACGTCAAGCACGTAATGGTCCACGCAAACCCCGTCGACTGACCAACAAAGCGGTCAACGCATTGATTAACAGCATACAACAAGCCCCGGAAGAAAGATAAACTTCCGGGGCTTTGTATTTACAAATAGATCAAAGGTCTTACTGTCTGCTGTAGATCGCAGTGATCTCCTTGCAGGCGTCGAGGAAATCGGCATTGAGCTTGCGCAGACGGAAAGAGAGATTCCTTAAGATCATCTCGATCTTGACGGGGCAGGCGCGGAAGATGGATTCCAGGTCGTCCCTGCGGATGATCTCGACGCAGGTGTTATCGCATTCAGCTACGGCAGTAAGGCTCCTGGGACCGTCGAAGACGAGACCTCTTTCGCCGAAGAAAGCGATGGGCCTGTAATCTTCCACGAACTTCTCTTCTATCTCGCCGAAGTTCTTGTAGAGGCCGACACGGCCGTCGTAGAGGACGAACATGGCATTCTCATCTTCGCCTTCGAGGAAGATGACATTGCCCGTGTTATATGCAACAAGCTCGCCGGAACCTTCTTCGGAGAATACTTCGCGCGCATCGCGCAATGCATCGGTTGAAGGCGGGGTGAGTTCGACTTTGGGGGATTGATACATGTCTACCTGCTTTTTGAATTTCGAGAAGAGCGACTTCTTCTTGGGTTCATCCGCTTCGCGGAGCTGCCCGAGCAGAGTGCGGGCCTCTTCGTAGTCGGCGGTCATGGCTTCGACCCTGTCGCTTAAATGCTTCATGAGCTTGACGATGCGGCCGGGATCTTCCTCAAGGTAGGAGTGAAGATCGCTTTCGTGGATCTCGAGCACTCGGACATTACCCTTGGCAATGATGGTCGCGCTCCTTGGATATTCTTCGAGGATCGCCATCTCGCCGAAATATTCTCCTTCTTCTAAAGTCGCGAGCTTGATCTGATCGTCCTTGCCGAAGCCCGCATATACGAACGCGCCGCCTTCCAGGATCTGGAAGAAACTAAAGCCCATGTCGCCTTCTTTGATAATCACTTCACCATTTCTGAAAGACTTTTCGGTCAAACTCATAAAACATGCCTTCCTTTCGAAAAAATAAGAAATGCGGGATCCCGCTCATATATCCTGATTATATAACATCCGCAGGGCTCCCGACAGCAGCATTTTGGAGCCGCCAAAGAATCAGAATTTGACGGATAATCTGTCAGACTTTGTCCTGTGTGAGCATGGCTTTTCAAGTGTTATCCTCTTAATACAGGGATAATGTATCAACTGAATTCATTAAGTCTTGGGGGAGACAATGAAGAAACTTTTGGGTCTAATACTGATCTTTACTATGTTATGTCTTGCTGGCTGCAACAAGTCTTACGGCAAGCAGGTCTTCATGTGCCATAAGGATAATCAGATCGGCCTTAGGGCCGTCTATTACGGCGACAACAAGGTAACCTTCGATTTCGGCGGCCATTACAAGATGGAAGATAACGGGATCTTTTACGATATCTTCGATTATCTCGAAAAAAGAAGCAGCGAAGATAAAGATCAGTTATTTTTCTATGTTAAATCCGGCAGTTACAGGATGTATACGGAAGATAAGGTCGGATACGACGTGAATACCAAGATGGTATCGCTAGATACGGAGATCGCCGATGCCAAAGACATCGAAGGGCTAATGATCTCATTCCGGGGCAGGCAGTTCTATCTTGATATGTCAGACGGATCCATCTTCCAGTCCAAGATCGAGCCGGTGAAGATACACCGCCAAGGCGCGCACCTCTACTATCCTGAAGACCTTTTCGACAGATCGGTAACTGGCGTGGATACGTCGGCAGATAAAGGCGATATCCAAAGATGCCTTGACGATTTTCTCGATAAGATAGGAAGCAGCCTGACTGAGGATACATATTTCTATCAGTACCACTATCAGGGCAATGCCCGGGACAGTGACGTTACTGTCAACGGCAATGTCTTTATCAACGGGGCAGCGGTGGACATCACGGATACCGTGGCATATACATCCGGCTACAGCATAGATTACGATCCCATCTGTCAGTCAGAGACAATGCCCGATATCAACACGGAAGGTCTTATAGATCCGATGGAATTGATACCTGATGTTTTGGAGTATGCAAGGCAGAACATGTCGAAGGAAGACTTAGGTTATCCTGAACTTATCTACGGCGACAGCTTCTTAAGATATGACAGGATAAACGATCTGCTCTACTACAGATTCACTCTGAACAAATATTTTTATGTAAAAGTCGATCCGCGTACGGGGAAGATCACGGGATCTGATTTTTCTGGAACCGGAGAATAACAAAAGGGAAGACCCGTTGATCTCATTGGCTTATGGCCCCGGGAAGTCACGGATGTCCCTATGTTACAATAAATAAGACAGCCCTGTCGGGTAAGAAAATGCGGCATCTCTCACTCTCTGTCGTGTTTTCCCGGAGGGCCGGATGCTAACATCCGAAGCGAAAGGAGGTCAAGTATGGACCAGATCAAGATAGGGGCTTTCTTAAGAGATCTCAGAAAGGAACATGATCTTTCCCAGGAACAGCTTGCTGAAAGATTTAACGTCTCATCAAGATCGGTCTCCCGCTGGGAGAACGGCAACACAATGCCTGACATCAGCATCATGATCGAACTGGCAGATTTTTACGACATTGACATCCGCGACCTTCTTCGCGGAGAAAGGAAGAGTGAGAAAATGGAAGAGAATTTAAAGGAAACATTGGTAATGGTGGCTGACTACACCGAAGCGGAAAAGGCCAAGATCTTGAATAAAGTATATGTATGCGGACAGGGCATGCTCATCTGTTCGATAGTATCGATGCTCATATTCTTCATTAACCCTTACCTGGGCTACAATCTGGCGCTTACGCCTTTCCTGCTGATACTGGCAGGCGGCATCTTTGCAATCAATACGGTCATGGCAGGCCTTCAGCTTAAGGGAAGGATGAGCAAGGACAGAAATAAGAAACTCATAAAGATCTCGATAATCATCTGGGTCGTGCTCACTGTGCTGATACTTATCTTCGTAACATTCATTCTGCCGACTATACTTGTATACTCTCTGGGTTTAGGTGGGGGAGCCTGACCCGTTATTTTGGGGGGTATAGTTATTTGGAGGCATTTGAAAGATCCCGGGGCGACAAACCCCGGGATCTTCCTTTATAATGTAGCAGTAAGGACTGACATAAGGAGGGCAGGAGATAATGCCACCCGGAGGAAGAGGAATGGGCGGTCCCATGGGGGGACAGTTCCTGACGGAAGAAGAGAAGGCTAACCAGCCCAAAGTAACTCCTGCGCTCTTAAAGCGCGTATTCTCATATCTTAAGCCTTATACCAAGCAGCTGATACTGGTCCTGATCTGCATAGTGGTATCAAGCTGCTTTAGCCTCATGCCCTCTATCATCACAGGCAAGATCTTAGACGACGGCCTCCTTAAGAAGGACTTTGCCGCCCTCATCTACTACATCGTCTTATCGCTCATAGTTACGCTTCTTGCAAGCCTCATAGGCGTTGCGGAAACTTATATCAACACCTGGATCGCGCAGCACATAACTTTCGACATGAGAAACCAGATGTACAGCCACCTCCAGAACATGTCACAGAGATTCTTTACGAGCAACAACCAGGGCGACATCATCACCCGCATGACGAGCGACATCGACGGCGTGAAGTCTGTAATAACGAACACTTTCTCATCGATACTTTCGAACTCCATAACACTCATCATCGCCATGATCGCCATGTTTCAGAAGAACTGGATTCTGGCTCTGGTCGGCATAATAATCGTTCCGATCTTCACTGTTCCCACGCGAAAAGCGGGTAAGAAGAGATGGTCACTTACCAACGAGTCCCAAAAGGTCAACGACGAAGTCAACGGCATCTTAAACGAGACCTTGTCCGTGAGCGGCCAGCTCCTGGTCAAGCTCTTCGGCAAGGAGAGATACGAATACGAAAGATATGAGAAAGCCAACCGCAAGATGATCGGCCTCAACATCAAGGAGAGCATGGCAGGCCGCTGGTTCAGGGTCGTCCTTACGACCTTCACGAGCATCGGACCCATGCTGATCTACCTGGCAGGCGGCATCCTCATGATGAAATACAATTCCGACTTAACGATAGGCGACATTACGGTCCTCGTATCGCTCCTGGGCAGGATGTACATGCCGGTCAACAGCCTCCTCAACATCCAGGTCGACTGGATCAGATCTATGGCTCTCTTCACGAGGATCTTCGACTATTTCGATATCCCCGTCGAGATCAAGAATGCGCCTGATGCGATCACTCCCAAGACCGTCAAGGGCGATGTCGTATTCGATCATGTGGAATTTTCTTACGATGAGTCCAAAAAGATCTTAAAGGACATCAATTTCACTCTCAACGCAGGCAAGAGCATCGCGATCGTGGGACCATCGGGCTCAGGCAAGAGCACGATAGTAAACCTGATCCCCAGGCTCTACGATGTCGACAGCGGACGCGTTACTTTCGACGGCATAGATGTACGTAAGATAGATCTTAAGTTCTTACGAGACAAAGTAGGAGTCGTATCCCAGGAGACATATCTTTTCAACGGGACAATCAGGGACAACCTCCTCTACGCCAAGCCCGACGCAACTGAATCCGACATGATCGAAGCCCTGAAAAAAGCCAACATCTGGGATTTCGTCGAATCTCAGGAGAAGGGCCTTGATACCGAAGTCGGAAACCGCGGTCTCAAGTTATCAGGCGGCGAAAAGCAGCGCATCTCGATCGCAAGGATAATCCTCAAAGACCCCGTGATCTTCATCTTTGACGAGGCAACATCCGCCCTCGATTCAATCTCCGAAAAGAAGATCCAGGACGCCATCGATCCCATCATCAAGAGCAAGACCAGCATCCTCATCGCCCACCGATTATCGACGATCCTCGCAGCTGACGAGATCTTAGTCGTAAAGGACGGCACGATAGCAGAGAGGGGCTCCCATAAGGAACTCCTCTCCAAAGAAGGCATATACCGCGAACTCTACGAGACCCAGTTCAGCAAGGCGGTCATCGAAGAAGAGGGCGTGTCCGAACTCGAGCAATACATGTGGGGAACCCAG
>JAIKVV010000066.1 GCA_024685385.1 Saccharofermentans sp.
TGCTGCCGCGGCTGGATCGATAGGGGCGGTGATCGGGCTCATGATCGCGGACTATGCGGACAGCGGCGTGCTCCGGCTGATATTTGCGGCGCTGATGACGGCGGTCGGCATAAAAGAGCTTTTTCACCGGAAGGAAGAAAAACAAGGAATACGAAAACAAGCCTTGCAGACATAAAAAAGCGTGTATGAAGAACATACACGCTTTTATTATTTCTTTACAGTAATTACTTCTTGATCGGAGCCTTTGCGGGAGCAGCCTTAGGAGCTTCTGCCTTCTTTGCGGGTTCATCCTTGGGAGCTTCGACCTTCTTTGCAGGCTCAGCCTTGGGAGCTGCGGGCTTCTTTGCAGGAGCAGCCTTAGGAGCAGCAGCCTTCTTAGCGGGAGCAGCCTTCTTTGCAGCAGGCTTAGCAGCAGCCTTCTTAGCAGGTGCAGCTTTCTTTGCAGCGGGCTTCTTAGCGGCAGCTTTCTTTGCAGGAGCAGCCTTCTTAGCTACGGGCTTTGCAGCAGGTGCAGCAACCTTAACTTCTTCTTTCTTTGCTTCAACTTTTTTTGCGTCAGCCATAAAAAATAACCTCCATAAAAATCGGTGTAAAAACCTACTTAATTGTTATTGTATATTTCTTGTTTTTTTTCGTCAAATTTTTTTTAAAAAAACTAAAATTTTTGAAAGAAAAAACTGCATTTTCTGCAGAGAAAAAATGCAGTTATTCATCAACAAAAAAAATCATTCAACAACTTGGATCTGTGGCATCGGTTTTTTCTTTTTCTTCGTGAGCATTACGAGCGCCGCAACGAATTGCAGTGTCAGCATAAGCAGGCCGATGAAGAAATATACTCCGCTTACGCCCTCAGGATAGATATCCTTTCTGAATGCGGCATCGACAACGATGCTGTCAACACCGAGATAGATGAAGTTGATGATCATAAGGAACATCGGAATGAGAAAGAGTTTTGAAAAAACAGAATCTTTGTCACGTCCTCTGATGTATGCGATCATGATGATGATATAGCATGCGATCAAAAACAATTCCGTGATCATATAATTGATGTAAGTAAATCCTAACGCTCCCGATCCCAGGTCTTTATTTTCTATAACGACACTTACTATTCTCGGGATTATGACTCCGGTCAAGCTGAGAATGATCACGGCAGCAAGTCCTTTTGATCTGTAAATGACCTTTGCGTGAAGGAAAAGAACAACTATCGCCAATACGGCAAAAAGATCTTCAACGATACCCTCGGCTGTTACGATGCTGCCGTATACATCGCCCGATATTCCTGTTTTCCCGAGAACATTAAGAATCACAACAGGAAGGGTCATAATGGAGCAGATGATCACCCAAAGCCCCGGGAACATCGCGTTTTTCTTGTGCTTAACGATTATCAATATGCCGAACACAAGAAGCGCTATTCCGACAGCAGGATAGATGATCAACCTGCAAGTGGAAAGAAAATCATAAAACCCCATAACAATACCTCCTTATCTTTGATAACTGCCTGTAAACAGATTATATCATCGATAAGGAAAATGTTTAACATTCTACAGCACAAGGGTTCCGTCCTTAATAGTTATTATCTTTTGTGCCGCCTCTGCCATCTCGAAATCATGTGTCACAACAATTATTGTTTTTCCCGATTCGTTTATCGTTTTGAAAAATTCTATCAATTCCGTCTTATTCTTAGAATCCAAAGCGCCTGACGGTTCGTCAGCCAATATTATGTCAGGATCCAGCATAAGGGCTCTTGCAATAGCTACTCTTTGCTTCTGTCCCCCTGATAATGTATCGACTCGTCGTTTTAAATAATCCTTCATTCCGACAACATCAAGAACTTTGTCGACCATAGGTCCGAATTGTTTTCTACGAACATTTGAAAAATATGCCGGAATTATCAGATTCTCATAAACAGTTCTATACGGGATAAGTGCATAATCCTGAAAAACAAAACCGATCTTACTATTTCTTATAGCAGCTCTTTCCGCATCTTTCATCTCGGCTGTATTCTTTCCATCTAAAAGAACCTTGCCTTCTGTGGGCAGGTCAAGACAGCCTATAAGGTGTAGCAGTGTTGATTTTCCTGACCCGGAAACACCGCAAACAGCCAGATAATCGCCTTGGTCTATCTTCAGATCAACAGAATCCAATGCTTTTACTTCAATATCTTTGCCGGTCCTGTAAACCTTGCTTACCTTCTCCAGTTCAATATTCATTACCGTATTTCACCCTTTCAATAATGTGCATGAATAAAACAGCTAGTCCTGCCGCAAGATAATAGATTAATAAACTCGAACTCCAAAACATGAAACTGTTACGTGTATATACCAACAGATTATCAGTAACCTTCTGAACGATAAGGTATAATATGCCGCCTGTCAAAGCCGATATGGAAAGAAGCGCAAATACATATGTTATCTTTGAGCAGACAAGCCATGTCTTTTTTGCGCCCAGAAGTTCGAAGATTTTATACTCAATGGTCCTGTTTTTAAGAAGGACGATCATCAATCTTGCAAAACACAACGCCGCCAGGAAAGTTGCAACCCAAACAAAACTATTGGAGAAATCCAAGATAAAATCTAATTCATCCGTGTTTGGTGCTTGCTCCAGATAAATAGAATTCGGAGATTTGCTTTTTACGAACTTTTTTAGTCGTGATAATTCAGTGTTATCAGGGCTATTCTCAAAACAATAAGATATAACGATCTTGTCTTCATTCCTTACTTCATTTATAAAATCCTCATAGGAAAGAAATATGCTGAATGACCACTCCCTCTTCACATATGTATTTTCAATATTCACGAACCGCATAAGAGAATAGTTGTTTCCATTATATTCAAATTGCTTTCCGGCTTTATTAACATCATCAAAATAATCTATTTCCAATTGTTCCGGTATATTCGCAGTTGCAGTCATATATGCTTGACCGGGTTGTAAATTGTAAGAAAAGTCCTCTGATTTGACTCGATCGGGCATAACTCCTTGGGGATAACAGATTATATCTAAAACGTCGGTCTTTGATACAAGACATATGTCCCCGACCTTGTCGCTAAAGCTTAACAATTCATCCAATGTTGATCGTCCGGTTGTATCTATTTCGAAAGAATATGATAACTCTTCTAACGATTTTTTATTAAGCCCTTTATTATAGAACATCTCTCCCGCGACCGTAATCTCGGCAAAGAACAGAAGTGCGTACAAAGCACATACACAAATATGAAGCCATTTATATTTTCGAAGATAAGCACTTATCACTTGTTCACTCCCTCGTCCTATACTGGTCAACAGGATTCATTCTATAGTAAAAAAGATAATATATTAGACCCATTAAAGAGTATATGATCAAATAAATCACGAAAATCTGAGCAAAATAAATCAAAGGTAATCGAAGTGCTCCATTATTGCCGGCAAATGTAAAAAGGGTCCAGGCAGTCCACCCCAGTATTGTTCCCAGAATTATAGATAAGACATATGGGGTAAGAGAAATTATAATGCTTTCAGACCAGGTGCTTCCGAGAAGGTTGTAAACTGCGAGTTCTTTCCTTTTGTGAATATAGTTCGAGAAAAAAGCACTCATTATGACAGCGATTGTAAGTATCGCAGAAACCGTCAGCATTATCTTTGATGTCCTTATTTCATCCGCATAATCCTTATCGTATTTTTCAAGAAGATACCTATATGATGTAAGTCCGCCATCATCAAATCCTTGCGCTTTTAATTCATTATGAAGATCATCTTCATTGTAACCGTCATGAAGGAAAAAGATGCATCCCATGGGCAAATATGTTCTTGCGATAGCAACGCTTTCACCATTATCGAGATATGAAATTATTCCCCCTACATCATATTGACCTTTTAGGTCCTGCATAGATACATATATCCTGTTTAGAGATTTAGGATAAACTGTCAACGAGTCTACCAATCTTTCCGTATTTGCCGTAAACGCAACCACCTTAAGATCATATCGTATATTGCGTTGCAGTTTTATTTCCCCCTCTTCTCTTTGAACATGATCAATACGGCATTCTATTACGTCTCCGACCTCATGCTTTCCCTCCATAGATCCGTCCAATATGACTTCGTTGGGATTAAGTTTGGTTAGAATCTTTCCGTCAACACATCTGACAGGATGTATCTTTCCTTCACCTATATCTATAGGCAAAGAAAACAAAGATATTGTCTTGTCGTCTTCCGTATATCCTGATATTTCTTCAGCAGAACCACAAAAGAGACAATCATAAACTTTATTTTCTTTCGAAATCAGAACATCTTCCCGCTTGGTCGAATAATAGATTTTGTCGGCCATATTGTTCATATCCTCATTGTCATAGAAATATGAATTATCCATGTATGGAATAATCTCGTGGTAGTAATTGTATTCTCTGTATTTTGCAAAAGAATAACAATTGGCTATAGAAACCACACACAACAAAATGGCAAGAAATAACACTTGCCATTTTTCATCCCAAACAATATCAGCCCAAAGAAGTATTCTGTTTTTCTTCAAATATGCTCACCCAAACAGAAAATCAGCATATATCTTTCCCTGAATGAGAATATACGAGCGGTCCATCAATGCTTTCAGCTATCTTAACAACATGGTAACCGCATTTACCCTCAGAGATCCAATCCGTCGAGCAAGAAATTTTAAAGTTGTTTCTAATTGTTCCGCTCTTCTTTTTCATGGACAATATCACTCCATTTTCATCATACATACTTGCAGCCATACTGTAAACCTGACTGTCATCATGTTTTTTTCCATCGGGATTTGTATACATGGGATTTTTGATCCAAGCCTCATCATACTTTAATATAAGATGGAATGTCCCCCACCTTGAACTTTAGCTTTTCCTGCTGCATTTACGGAAAGAACCGCAGATCCTATAATCGTTGAAATAGCCAATAAAATAACAAATATTTTTTTCATATAAGCCTCCCCCTGAATATATGATTTGTTACGCTAAATATACATATACGCATCACAAGTATTCAATCGTCATTTGCACGATTGTCCACTTCAGACTTTGTGCACTTCGCTAAGGGAAAAGAATTACTCAATTGAATACTTCTATTATGTCTCTGCAAGGCTCTTATAATATTCTTCCAATCTCGGTCTTGCTTTCTCATAAACAGACCTGAGAGAAGGATCAAACTGGCTGCCCATGCCTTCCAATATTATGCTGTCCGCTCTTGCAAGATCATATGCTTCTTTATAAACTCTTTTGCTTACCAGCGCATCATAAACATCTGCTATTGCCATTATCCTTGCTTCGATCGGGATCTCTTCACCTTTAAGTCCCTCGGGATATCCCGAGCCGTCCCAACGTTCATGATGATAATGCGCAACGTTTTCTGCTATGATCTTGAACGATTCATCGTCTGTCTGTTTTAAGATCTCGTGTATGACTCTTGCGCCTTCTGATGCATGTCTCTTCATCTCGGCAAATTCTTCTTCAGTAAATCTGCCCGGTTTTCTTAAGACGGCATCATCGACCGAAATCTTTCCCAGGTCATGCATAGGAGCAGCCTTAACGACATCCCGGCAGAATTCACCCGAAAGTTTCAAAGATCCTTCTTTGGTTATCTCATCAACAAGGATCTTGACTCCTTCACTCGTACGCTTGATGTGTCCGCCCGTTGAGTTGTCGCGGCTTTCAACCATCATTGCAAGACTCATTATCAGATTGTCATGCATGTCGACTATGTGTTTCGTCTTCTCTTCAACTTCCTGCTTAAGACTGTCGTTATAAGTATCGAGAAGTTTTATGTATTTCCTGTTCGCGGTGTCGTCCGTAAATGATATGATGTAGCCTCTTCTGCGGTTGCCGTCGTAAAGATAGTTCACATCGGCATTATAGATCCTGTCATCGTCGGGATCACCGCTTTCACCGTGCACGGTATAAACGAAACTATTGTTGGCCTGATCCTTCTTGAAACTGTCGAGAAAATGACGAATCTTCCTCTGCTCGGGCTTATATCCGAAACTCTCATCGATGAGGATGTTTTCGAGCTGAGGAACAAGTTCTTTTGCGACTTCATTACTGCCTAAGTATCTGTAGTTAAAATCAAAAGAAATGTATCCGACTTTCTGCTCCTGAACAAAAGAATCGATCACCGTATCACTTACGTTATAAAGATTAAATCTGTATGCGATGAGAAGATAAATGAACTCCGCAAGCAGAAATCCCAGCGGTACGGGATCTACGGCAGTTATTATCCTTCTTACGATAAAGAAAGAAACAACGCAGATAACATCAGGCAATACGAGCAGATGCAGTATCCTTCTGGGGACCTGCTTGTTCTTCTTGATGTAGGAATAGCCGATCGTTATAAGACCAACCAGGAAGAACACGATCAGATTGATGTTGAACAATGTATGCATTCCGCCGTATTCTTTCGTAAGGGTAGGTATCCCTCTTACGATCTCAAATGAAACCGATGTATAGAATATGTCAAGATATCCGACCGTAAGCACCGAAGCGTAGAGGATCGCGCAGATCAGGAAGAGCGCGGGGCGTACCCATTTCTTAAGGTCTATCCTGCAAAGATTCAGTATGCTCAAAAGAATGAAATACTGAAGAAAACATCCGCCTATGTAGATAATCTGCTGGGCCCTTATAGCGCCTTCAAGACTGTCTGCGCTGGCTGACATCAGATAGCCGAGGCAGGCAACGGGAACCAATGTGAAGATCATGGTGAAGTTCACGTCAAAGTGCTTGTGCCACATATATATGTATATGACGGCGCTTATCAGCGATATCGCAAATACAATGCTGTAGAATATCTGCTGTACCAACTGTTATTACCTCTTTCCTTTTAAGATCAGCCTATGCTTATCCTGATATCTCCGGTATCAGTCTTTATCTCACATTTTCCGCCTGTTGTTGTCTTGGGAACATCGATCCTTCCCGTATCTGTTTCGGTGATGAAGACCTTATCGGAGAGAAGATTGCCGCTGACATCTCCCGTGTGCGTCCTGACATATATCTCCTGCGCATCGCAAGATTCAAATCTGACATCACCCGTGCTGCGTTCTATGTGATATTTACCTTTTGCCATTACGGATCTAAGGGTGATAGCGCCTGTATCTCCTTTGGAAATAAGATCATTGCAGCTTATCTTTTCGAGAGTTACCTTGCCGGTATCGACCTTTATATCGATATCTCCGTCGATATCAACATCATTTACGCTTATCCTGCCGGTATCCGTCTCGAGTTTAAGTTCTGATGCTGCAACGCCTGCAAGATCCATGTCACCCGTGGATGTCCTTATCGAGATCTGTTCATTTACGGAGGATCTGACCTTAACGTCACCCGTATCAACAGACAGTTCCATCTTATCGAAAGCAAACTCTTCGGGGATATCGATATCTCCGGTATCGGACTTGATCATTATATCGTCATAGATCGTTTCGGGAAGATAAACAGTCATCTTCGGCTCTTCGAAATTGATGCCGAAATTCCAATATGCCTTGTTCTTCCTAGTAACAGTAAGAGTATTGTTTTCAACCTTGACATCGTGCGGTCTGTCGACTTCTTCATAGCATACAAGTTTGCAGTTGCCGTCATCAGACTTTACGAAAACGATATCTTCCGTATCTCCTTCGATGCTGATGTTCATAAAGCCCTTATCAGCTTCGTAGGTATTCGTCGTGTATTTGCTCGTGGACATCTTCGTTGTATCGAATCCGAATACCGCAAAAGTGATGCCTCCGATGATCAGTCCCGCTGCCGCAAGAGCGCCTCCTGCTATCAATAAGATCTTTGTTAATGACATTTTATCTATTCTCCTTTCCAACAAATGATGTCTTGAGTTTGAGCATTGCCTTGCCCGTAAGTTTTATTACTGCCTTTGTAACGGCGATGCTTGCAAAGAAAAGTAATATCGCAAGTCCCGCGAGCAGCAGAGCTGCGCTGATCGAATAGAGCACTCCCGCTGCATTTCCGTCTTTGCCGTAAACGAAGGCCATAGGGATCATGGCAATTGCGCAGGCAGCACAAGTTAAGTCGACCGCATATATGCATATCACCAGAGCCCAAAGAACTATATAGAGAGCAAAAACGACCGCAGCTGCTGCTATCAGAAGAGGGGCCCATACGGGAGATCCGCATGCGAGGAGAACTATCTCCCAGGTCTTGAGTTTCCTCTTCGGCTTGACCTTCTGCTTTACGAGTTTCGTAAGGGGGATCTCGGACATTATCTGCTCAACGACTGAATCTACAGACCCGATCTCTGATACCGCCTCTTCTTCGCTCATGCCGTCTTCAACGCGGTCATCGATCATCTCTATATAGAAAGACAACCTTTCTTCGATATCTTCAGCCGGCAAACCGGAAAGTTTCTGCTTAAGCTCATTTACAAAGCCTTCCTTATTCATTACCGTCTTCCTCCCTTGTAATAAAGTTGTATATGGATAAGATCTCATTCCAATCTGTTTTAAACTCTTCTATCCTGCTTATCCCTGACTTGGTTATGTGGTAGTACTTCCGGAGTCTTCCTTCATGCTCCACGCTCCTGACCGTCAGAAGGGCCTGCGCCTCAAGACGCTTGAGGATCGTGTAGAGCGTTGACTCTGATAGTTCCAGATAGGGCTTCATGTCCTTGATTATCTGGTAGCCGTAAGAATCCTTATTCCTGATTGCTGCCAGCACGCAGACATCCAACAAGCCACGCTTTAACTGTATGTCCATGTCATACCTCCTTTCACGTTATGCATCGTATCACGAAGTATGTCGTGATGTCAAGTATCATTCGAAAATAATCCAAGTATTTACATTTCGGTAATCTTTTGCTCACATATAAGGTAATATCCAAAATTACCTTATATGCTATAATCTCTTGCGGTGGTATTGTAAAAACTTATTTTGTACGGCAAAGAGAGGAACATCTGCTTGTCGACATCTGATTCGGACAGACAGCCTGATAACAGACAGGCTACAAGAAAAGAAAAAGTCTATTCCTGGTTCATAATGGGAATAGTTTTCTTATGCCTGCTTCTCATCGTCACCCACCCATTCGTCAACATCAAAGGAACCAATCTCACGACATTGGATGTTGACGGCAACATCGGCTGGAAGTACGATGACGGGACCGATGCGGATCTTGCCAATCTGAGGTTCGATAACGGCCGGGGCGTTGTTACCCGTGAGATCACGTCAGTTTTCTCTTCAGGCAAGGATCTGTGCTTTGAATCAAGCAACCTCTTCTTCAGAGTCTACCTGAACGATCAGCCGATCTATGATTTCCATCCCGATATCAAATTCTACTACGGAAAATATTACGGTGATTATACCCACCTTATTAACATCCCTTACTTTAGAGATACCGGCAAACTTAAGATCGAGTACGAAGCTCTGACATATAACAGCTGGACTTCATTCCGCTCTGCCCAGATGAGCGAAGGCAGCGAATACTTAAGAAACGGCATCAGCACGGGCATCTTTCAGTTTGCCCTCTGCTTCTCCACCATAATCATCGGCATCATAATCATCATTATGGGATGCATATTCCACTCCAAACGAAACAGCATGATAGAAACGGTATCCCTGGGCGCGGTAGCCATCCTCATGGCCTGCTATCTGATGGCAGGGACCAAGATCTGGCAGCTTATCTTCCTGGATTCGGCAATGCCGAGACTGATAGAATATACGACCCTTGCGCTGATCCCGGTCCCGGTTGCCTTGTTCGTTGCGACCTTCACCAACAGACTGGAAAGGAAATTGCCCTTTGTCTTATGCATCACATCTTCGCTGCTCATCACGGGAATATTCTTCTCGATCTTCACGGGGCTTTACGATTACAGCGGTCTTCTGCCTGCCATCCATGTAAACATCATAGGATCGATGACGATGCTCGTTGCATACTTCTTCTTCTCTCTGAGGCAGGAAACGAAAGTTACCGGAAACAAGTGGCTGCTCATAGCATTCGTGGTACTCATTACGACAGGAGTCATCGATATAGCTCTATACTATATCCAGCAGCAGGATTACCAGATCCGTATCGTTAACTTCGGCCTCGGTTTCTTCATCATAGTTCTGGCTCTTTATGAGATCGGCAACATCATGGAGATCAATCAGAAGAACATAGAAGCTGATACCATGTACCGTCTCGCCAGGATCGACGGACTTACCGGGCTTTCCAACCGTCTGTCTTTTGACGAAGCCGAAAAAGACCTTGCTAAAGACATTGAAGCAACCGCATCCCTCGCTCTTCTCGACATCAATTTCCTTAAGACCGTCAACGATAAATTCGGTCACAGCGAAGGTGACCGGCACATCAAAGCGGCAGCTAAGATCATAGAGGAAAGCTTCGGCCAGCACGGCAGGTGTTTCAGGATCGGCGGCGATGAATTTTTTGCCATAATAACGGGTGAAGGCCATGAGGAAAAAATGAAAGCTGCCATGAAGAAATTGGCAGAACTCACGGAAGCATACAACAAGGAACAAAATCCCCCTATAGACCTTAACATCGCCTGCGGAACGGCCACATATGAATTCGGCAGGAACAGCGTGTTTGAAGCTGAGAAGATCGCCGACTCCAACATGTATCTGCATAAGAAGAGGATCAAGGAGAAGATGGGTGATCTCTGAACTTCAATCTTTGTATGGGGCATCAGTGAATTAATGTATAATAGTGTCTATGTACACCATATTTCTATCTGAAGACGATAACAACATAGCCGACCTTATCGAGAAGTCCGCAGCATCGTGGGACTTCAAGATCTACCGTGTCCATGATTTCCATGAGGTCATCCACGAGTTCGAACTTGCACATCCGCAGCTGGTCCTCATGGATATAAGGCTGCCCTTCTTCAACGGTTATCACTGGTGTTCCGAGATCCGCAAGATATCCAATGTTCCGATCATATTCATTTCATCCGTATCAGATAATCTGAACCAGGTCATGGCAATGAATATGGGAGCAGATGATTTCATCGCAAAACCCTTCGAGATGGATCTGCTCATGACCAAGATCATGGCGCTCTTAAGAAGGACTTATGACCTCACTGTTGAAGAGCGCATCCTCTCAGCTAAGGGCGCGGTCCTTAACACTTCAGACGACACGCTCGAATATGAAGGAAAGAAGATCGCATTAAGTCAGAACGAATATAAGATCATATATACACTGATGGAAAACAAGGGCAAGATTGTTTCCCGCGCAAGACTGATGGAGAAACTCTGGGAAGGCGATGAGTTCGTCGACGAGAACGCCCTTTCGGTCAACATAAACAGGCTCAGAAAAAAACTTGATGCTGAAGGCCTTACCGACTTAATCGTTACCAGGCACAAAGCAGGTTACATGATCGGAGAATCTGATGCTGGTTAAATATTTAAGATCAAGACTCCCCGTCATCATCTTTTACATCATATTCATAACCATCTATGCATTATATCTGACCTTAATGAGCGTGGATATCAAGATCGTCATATATCCTGCGGCTGTTTCCACGGTCATCCTGCTGATCTTCCTGTCATTGGATTTTTTAAGGAACAGACACAAAGCAAATGTTCTTTCAAGAGTAAAGGATTTCGTCCAGGCTCAGGCGATCCCTTCATCTGAAGAGATCACCGAAGAATGCTATCAGGAGATCATCAGTTCCCTGTCGTCACAATACAAAAAAGACCTGGAAGAATATAAGAGCAGATCTTCTGATTATTCCGACTATATCAACATGTGGGTCCATCAGATCAAGAATCCGATCGCTTCCATGAGGCTCGAACTTAACGATATCGATTCCGAAGAATCCAGAAGGCTCAAAGGTGAACTCAACAGGATAGAACACTATGTCGACATGGTGCTTGTCTATTCAAAGCTTAACGCCGATACGACTGATTATGTTTTCGAGAAGACAAACATAAAGGATGCATGTTCATCCGCAGTCAAGAAATTCAAAGAGAACTTTATCTCCATGGGACTTTCCCTTTCCATGGAAGCAGACGATACGATCGTGCTCACGGACCGCAAATGGCTCGAATTCATTTTGGAACAATATATATCCAATGCGCTTAAGTACACATCTGAAGGAAAGATAAGGATCTATAACGAAGGACCGAAGGTCTTCGTTGAAGATACGGGGATAGGCATAAGACCTGAAGATAAGGAAAGAATATGGGAAAAAGGTTATACCGGCATCAACGGAAGGACTGTCGGCAATTCATCAGGGCTGGGACTTTATCTGGTCAAAAAGACAGCAGATAAACTTAACCACTCCGTGGGAGCATCGGATTCTCCTTCAGGCGGTTCGACTTTCTTTATCGATCTCACAAAGAAAGAAAAGATCTATGAATAATGCCGTTTCTTACAAAAATGAAAGATTTATCCCTTTCTTGTAAGCCGGCCGACACTTTTCACTTGTTTTCGATTGGTAAATTGATGCCATGAGAAACAAAGGAGGTTTTCGAAAAATGAGTTATCTTGAAGTTACAAACCTTAAAAAGATCTATACGACACGCCTCTCCGGCAACAAGACACAGGCATTGACAAATGTCTGCTTTACGGTCGAAAAAGGCGAGTTCGTCGCGATCATGGGTGAATCCGGTTCGGGTAAGACAACCCTTCTTAACCTGGTCGCAGCATTGGACAAGAGCACTGAAGGATCGATCATATTGGACGGGATGGATCTGACATCGATCGGCGAAGCACAGAGAGCCGCTTTCAGAAGAGATAATCTTGGATTCGTTTTCCAGGAATTCAATCTCCTCGATACATTCACCGTAGAAGACAACATTCTCCTCCCCCTGGTGCTTCAGGGAAAGAAAGCAATGGATCTTCATGAGGAAGCAGTCAAGGCCGCATCACAGCTCGGTATCACGGATATCTTAAGCAAATATCCCTACGAGGTTTCGGGCGGCCAGAAACAGAGAGCAGCCGTTGCAAGGGCTCTCATAACACACCCGAAGATGATCCTGGCGGATGAGCCTACGGGAGCTTTGGACTCCAAGTCATCCGATGAGCTCCTTAACCGCTTCGTTGACATCAACGGCCTCGGGCAGACCATCCTTATGGTTACACACTCGGTCAAAGCAGCAAGCCGCGCATCAAGAGTTCTCTTCATAAAAGACGGCACTATCTTCCACCAGCTCTACAAGGCGGAAGCATCAGATACAGCCTTCTATCAGAAGATATCGGATACCCTTACTATGCTTACGACAGGTGGTGAGAAATAATGAATCTGTATCCAAAACTCGCTGCCAATGCGATCAAGAGCAACAAGCAGCTTTATTTTCCTTATATACTCATGAGTTCCGGAATAATCGCCGTGCTCTACATCATGGCGGCACTTTCCGAGAGCAGCGCCATAAAGTCCTGCAGGGGCGGACACTCCCTGACTACGATCCTTGAATATTCGGTCTATATCGTCTCTTTCTTTGCGCTTTTGTTCATGTTCTTCACAAACTCTTTCGTGCTGAAGAAAAGAACGAAAGAACTGGGACTTTATAACATCCTCGGCATGAACAAAAGAAACCTTGCCGGAGTCATGGCTTTCGAGACCTTGATCATGTATATATCTTCCCTTGTCATGGGATCAGCATTCGGCATACTTTTCTCTAAACTTGCCGAAGCAGGGCTAATAAAACTCGTAAAGGGAGAAACCCAACTTGACTTCACAGTATCGGGAAATGCGCTGAAACTCTGCGCCCTGATCTTTCTCGGGATCTTCTTCCTGATCTTCTTAAACTCGGTAAGAGTCGTTTCCTTCTCCAATCCCGCTCAGATGTTCAAATCCGAAAGTCTCGGCGAGAAAGCCCCCAAGGCAAATGTTTTCCTCGGGCTGCTCGGTGTGGCTGCCATCGCTTATGCTTACTATAGGGTGCTTTCGTTTGACATAATCTTGCAGGAAAAGCTCTTATCCAACTTTGCAGAAGCGGTCGTTCCCGTCATCGCCGGAACATATCTTCTGTTCATCGCAGGTTCAGTCCTTCTCTGCAAGATCCTTCAGAAAAACAAGAAGTACTACTATAACAAGAAGCATTTTGTCTCCGTAGCGAACATGGCATTCAGGATGAAGAGGAGCGGCGCAGGTCTTGCAACGATATCGATCCTCACCACGATGGTGCTGATAATGATCTCATCCACCGTTGCCTTCTACTCTCAGATCGAATCAGTCATAATCAGCGATTTCCCGAGAGATAATGTTTTCATAGGAACATTTTCCTTGGATGACGATTTCAAGAAGATCACTCTTGCCGAGGCCGACAATAAGATAACAAGCATCGCCAAAGATACAGACGGCGATGACATGGTAAGTTATGCCAAGCTAAATTTCGTCGCAAACGGCAAGGACGGAGAATTTAAGATCACAGGCAAAAGAGAGCGTTACGATTCGCTTGAAGACGGAGACTGCGTATTCTCCCTCATTCCCCTTGCAACTTACAACAGGATCACAGGGAAAAACGTTACTCTCGCTCCCGATGAAGCCATCATCTCTTCTGTATCGAAAAACGGATATTTCGCAGACACCCTGCGCTTTAACGACGGCAAAACATATAAGACACAAGTGGTCGACTTCGATCTGTTCTCCAACGGAAGACACTATCTCAACAGTTACCTGGTCGTATTGGACGATGTCTCAGCTTACGAACAGTACGCCTCCGGGATCACCTGCTTCATGATGTTCAACAAAGAATATAACGCAGATCAGATAAGGACTATCGGCAAAAAGACCATTGAAAAACTGAGGGATAACGAGGTCGAAGGTGAGAAAACCTACCACGTGGGCTTCGACGCCAACAATCACGAGGTAACCGAAGAACAATATTACTCGATCTACTCAGGTCTGATCTTCATGGGAGTCATGCTGACAATCCTTTTCCTTGGAGCAACGATCCTCCTGATGTACTACAGGCAGGTCTTCGAAGGTCACGAAGATTACGGCAAATACCGGATCTTACGCAACATCGGCATGAGCCGCAAGGACATCAAGTCAACAGTTGATTCACTGACATTCGTAACCTTCCTGTCTCCTATCCTCGTAGCCATCGTGCACACAAGCATCGCCATGTACTTCATATACCAGTTCATGGTCATGCAGGGAATGTTCGCAACGATACTGCTCATAATCACATCGGCAATAGTATACATACTGTTTACGCTTGTCTACTTCATCTTCTACAAACTTACTTCCCGTACCTACCTCAAGATCGTCGGCGAGTAACAACAAAAAGACGGGTGCCTTATGCCGGGCACCCGTCCTTTTTTGACTTTAAAGTATTATGCTTTCGCCTTTTCAAAAACGATAAGCCCGCACTCGTTGGGATGGTCCATGAGCACCACATCCTTGCCGGATGTCTTATAGAGCATTAACATCGAAGATACCAGAATGTCGCCTGCTCCTCCCATCGTCTGCAGAGCAGCTATTGCCAGAACGATCAGACTGCCGGTGAAGATCGATATTATTCCCAGCAGGACTCCCAGAGTCATCATGGGCATTAAGGATCCGAAGATATACATGGGTTTTGAAAGAGGCGATCTGCAGTAGCAATAAGGCGTGAATGTCTCTTTCTGATATCCGTATTCAATGTCACTTCTGCCGTTCTCGGCGCCGAGAGCCCAGCTGCTTCCGTGTATGAACTCGTGGACAGCTGCAAGGGGGATCATGGATATTATGATGATAGCAAGCGATACAAAATACATCACAGGCTGATCATGAAGCATTTTCCTGATGCCGAATCCCCCGTTCCGGAAATAATAACCTGCAGCGAATGCAGCTATGAAAGGCAGTGTCAGTAAAACTCCCAAGATGTTTGCTTTAAGAAGGGATGTCGTGACATCATGACGCTCATAACCTTTGGCAAGGAGTTCCTTCTCCTTAAGTTCAAAAGCAGCCTGTCTCTTCTTCTCCGCTTCAGTAAGCTTATGACCGTCCTGATTGACCTGTTCGGCCTTCTTCTCCTCATTCTTTAATTCACTATTCTCACTCATAAACAACTCCCGGATAATCCGAAAAAATCAACTTTCCAATTATAGAGCAAGAGGGCATAAATGTCACGGATGATGTATAATTAAACCATATCGATCCAAAGGAGGGATTGCTTATGGGCATGTTCAACAAACTCTTCGGCGATGCGGTCAAGGCGATCGAGAACGCAGCGAACGAGATAGCAACAGATGCAGCTAAGGACGCCATAAAGAAGGAATTTTCTCAGGAGATCAATGCCGTTGAGAATGCAGGCCGTGAGATAGAGCGCGCCGCAGAACAGCAGCAGATGAACTCGGTACTGGAAGAATCACCCGATCCTTCCGGATTCTCATGGGGAAGCGAGATGCCTTCGGAAGAAAACCAGTTTAACTTCGGAGGTTCCTACCGCGACTACTTCGAGAAGATCTTCCGCGAGGACTTTGCAGATCTTACGGTCGCAAAGGAGATCCCCGATAAATACCCCAACAGGACTGTCTACCGTCTCAGCAGATCAGGCAGCAGCGCTTTGGTCGTGGAACTCCTTCCTGAGTCTTCTGCCACCAAGAAGCTTCGCAAAGAATGCCAGGCACAGGGCATCCCCTATGTCCGCTTCTATTACGATCACGACGGCTGGTGGAATACCAGGGCCTATGTTTGTGACAGGATCCGCAAGGCCTTAGGATAAATTCCGTCATAAGCGCTTAAGAGAACGCTTAGCGCCTGCGGAGGGCCAAGCATACGATAGATGGAATAGACTTTGCAGGCAGTTTTCGTATGTACGGTCCGGTTAATTCGGTAATTTACCGAATTTAATATCTTCTCTTAAGTGTTTATATATAGGGCTGCTCCTCACCGGGGCAGCTCTTTTATGATTCATCTTTTTCGATTAAAATATGAAAAACGGAAAAGGACATTAGAATGGAATCGATTCTGTCTGAACTCGCAAAACGCGAAATATGGGAAGATTTCTATGAACATAAGAGTTCAGGCATCTTCGCGCCTGCCAAGGCGAAAGAACTGAGAGAATTCATAGATAAGGATGAATATGTCGATGTCTGCCGCGAGATAGCAGACGTCCTCGAACACAAAGCATCCTTCCCTCTCCCGAGGCGCGCGGTCATCTCCAAGATGAGCACGCAGAAAAAGCGCACTGTCTATATCTACCCCAGGAAAGAAACCTTGACCTTAAAGCTCCTGACTTATCTTGTCTTAAGGAAATACGATCATATCTTCTCTGATAATCTCTATTCTTTCCGCCCCGACAGGAGCGCGCATACAGCGATCAGATCAGTAGTCAGATCCATGTCGCATTTCGGGAACGGCTTCTATTCATATAAAGTCGACATCAGCGATTACTTTAATTCGATAGACATCTCCATGCTTTTGCCCGAGACCGAAAAGATACTCTCAGACGATCCCCTCCTGTACGAATTCTTAAGTTCCCTCCTAAAGGAAAGCGAATTCATGTCATCAGGAGAAAGAATGACCGGAAACAAAGGGATAATGGCAGGCACTCCCATCGCCTGTTTCTATGCCAACATCTTCCTGATGGACTTAGACCGGCATTTCGAAGTTTTGGGTATTCCTTATGCAAGATATTCCGATGACATAGTAGTCCTTGCAAAAACAGAAGAAGAACTGTCGGAATACGAATCATATATACGAGAATATCTCTTATCCCGCGGCCTTAAGGTCAATCCGGATAAGGAATCAAGAACAGCCCCCGGTGAAATGCTGGTCTTCCTCGGCTTTATCACCGACGGGATCACCATAGACATTGCACCGAAGACTGTGGATAAACTAAAGCACAAGATGCGCCGCAAGGCCCGCGCGCTCGTAAGGTGGGCTGCAAGGAACGATATCGAGCCCGCCAATGCGGCGAAAGCTTTTATAAGGATCTTTAACCGCAAGCTCCTGGAGGTCTCGGATGACCATGACCTCACCTGGAGCCGCTGGTTCTTCTCAGTCATTAATACCGACAGGAGCCTTCATATCATCGACAGTTATGCACAGGATACCATCCGCTATATTGCAAGCAGCTCAAGGAAAAGATCCCGCTACAACATAAGATATGAAGATCTCAAGCGCTGGGGTTACCGGAGCCTGGTCGCAGAATATTATTCATTTAAGGACAAAGAATAATCTGCAGGACATTTATCAGTCCACCTGATAATATGAAATGGTGCTTACGATGTCCTTAAGTTCCTGATTGTTGTATATTGATCCTTCGTATATCTTGAATGCCTTGCCGTTCTCATCATATGCGGTAAAGATATATATCGAACCGTCATCAACTTCTTCAGAATAATCCTTGAACTTGTTGTTCTCCATATTCTTTAGGCAGAATTCCAACACTTTGCGGTAATCCTCGTCCTTCATCCTGGCGCAATATTCATTGACCGGATTGGGGATGCATGCATCACCTGAATAAGTTACTCTTATCTTCTTGTGAGCCATCTCATACTCTTCCTCGGAAACGGGGCCGCCGGGAATATATTCGATGACGAGCATGTCGCCTTTATACTGCTTATACTTTTCGATATCCGTAGTTGAACATGCCGTAACTCCGACGAACATGACAAGTGCCAGGACCAAACTCAATGCTTTTCTCATCTTACTTCTCCTCCGTTGGGTTTCTGTCTAATATACAACAGGAGGATCAAAAATGTTGCAAAAAAGATCAGTCCTTCTTCTTATCTTTCTTTCTGATCTTCGAAAAGAGCATTCCCAGACCTATGCCTACCGCTGCCATAACGGCTCCTCCGATGAGCATTTCAAATGCGGGAGCGTTGACCTTTGAGAAGTTATAGTACTTCATGTTGGCAAGGCTGAATGTCACATATTCGGACAGCATATACATGACGCCGTAGAATATGACCATAAACCATTTTGACATGCCCCAGAGACGGTCTTTGCCGATCAGGAACGATGTGATCAACGTCGCAACGGGCAATATCACGTAGAATGCGAGAAGAGCATAGCCCGTTACATTGGATCCTTCTGCCATATCGGTAAACCAGAACAAAAAGATCAAAAGGAACCATACAATAAGATATGAAGATATTAAGATTATCCTCGATCTTCTGTTGATGCTCTTTACCACATTTGTCGATTCTTCAAGATGTTCTATCATTGTCTTATCCTCCTTGAGCAAGTAGTCAAGAGTTACGGAATAAAGATCGCTCATCCTTATGACACTGATGATATCCGGATAGGATCTGTTGTTTTCCCAGTTGGATATCGTCTGTCTCGTGACCCCTAATTCCTCGGCGGCCTTCTCCTGGGTAAAGCCTGCCTCAGTACGGGACTTACGGATCTTCGAACCTATTTCCATTCCTCTCTCCTTTCCTGTTATCAGGATAAGCTGACGCAAAGGACACTGTCTATCAAAATGCTTATACATCCGCAAAAAACGGCTGTCAAAATCATTTTACATCCATGTTTTCAAAAAGCAAAAGAAATTATGATAACAGCCTAACTGCCTATACAGATATTTAGTCAAATTTATAATTCATAATAATCCGCAAACACAGTGTGTTATGGAATAAAGAACATCATATTTTAAAAAATCGGCGCATGAAAACATGCGTCGATTTTTCGATAATATCACTTGCTGACCTGTGCTATCCTGTTACTTCCAGTGCTTAAGTTCCGAAAGATAGCCGTCATACTGGATGCGCCTTGCTTCATCCGGATCATTACCGGGATTCGGCGCATGTTCCAGAAGGAAGTTTATCAGGGAGTCCTTTGTCCTATAGACAAAAACACCGTCAGCATAGCACCAGGTGCAGTAATCCTCATTGAATGCTCCATCCGGTTCACGGCTGATCATGCCATCCTCCGTCAAAGGCATCCCGCAGCACTGGCATACCAGTTGTCTGGGAGAACCCAGAAGGGTGTTGATCGAAACATTATAAAGATCCGACAGAAGCTTTAAAGTATCCGTATTCGGCTGGGTCTCCCCTGTCTCCCAGCGGCTGACAGCCTGCCTTGTTACCATTACTTTATCTGCAAGCTGATCCTGGGTAAGATCATTCTTTTCCCTGAGATCCTTGAGTATATCCTTGATTTCCATTGTGACCATTCCTTTCAGCGTTTGATACTCATATTATCGGTCAGCGGTAAAGACAAGACAAGCAACCTTCAGTTGCGTGAAGACCTGAAGTGGTTACCGCTTGCCTGTCCTGATAAAGTCTATCAGTTCTTCCAGATCATCAAATTCATCGTAGTCGCCCATTATGCCTTCACGGTGATATACGATGCCCTTCTTCTCATTTCTCTCAAGGCAGTCCAGAAGATCTTCCATACCGTATCTTCTTGCATATTCCGCAAAAGCCCTGGCCTTGATCTTCTCTTTGTAAAGACCCTTCCTGCAGTTTGCAGGATCACATTCATAACAGCCTGAAAGGCCCTTGGCGATAACACATTTGCGGTTCTCGCAGAATTCCGCGTCCTTGCACCAGGACAGTTCCAGAAAACCGTCCTTCTTACAGCCCTTGCAGCTTGCATTCTCGGAACAAAGGCAGCATGCCAGGCCGCATCTTGCAATTCCCAATTCCCTTTTCATATAAGACCTCCTCTTATCCTTCCGGCTTCTTTGTAAGATAAAGGACATAAGTATCCTTGAATATTACCTTGCCTCCGTGATCGGCAAGCGCTTTCCTGAGCCCGTCGTAAAACTTAGTCCTGTAGGGTTCGGGGAGCACTATATGGTCGCAGTGCGTGCCGCAGAATGATATGTACGTATCGGTATCCATCTCGCGGACGCCGTTGAATTCAAGCCTCTCGAAATCAACAAAACCGTATGAAGGAGCATTGTCATACCTGAATCCCGAATGAGTATATACCGTCTCCGGCTTAAAATATTCATCATAGGTCTTCTGGATATCGGCATAGAGCTCTTCATTTGTGGACTTATAATCAGAGACCGTAAGCATCATGGCAAGAGTTCCGCCGGGCTTTAAGAGTTCAAACGTTTTCGAAAAAGCGACTTCCTCAGGGATCCACTGGATCGTTGCCGCAGAATAGATCATGTCGAATCTTTCGCCTTCAAAATCATGAGTGATGAAGTCATCGTTCACGATCTGAAAATTCGGTCTGTCACCGTATTTTTCCATCATCTTCTTATAGAGATTCTCGCCCAGTTCTATCGCATTGTAATCGCATCCCGTATCAAGGACCGGCTCGGTCGCCTGACCCGTTCCGGGGCCGATCTCAAGGACCGACTTGCCGGGGCCGACATCTGCGCGCTTTATCAGTTCCCCGAACAGTTCTGCGCTGTAACGGGGTCTGAACTTATCGAACTGATCGGGTATCGTATCGAAGACTTTACGAAATTCCATATCCTTGGCTCCTTATTCCGGGTTTAGGATATGTATTATATCACGGGATCAGTCTTTCCCTATAACTATCAGAGGAACAATATATTCTTCCTTGGTCATGCCGGCATGGACACCCGGCATCATCTGCGCTTCGATATGTGTTGCAAAGACAGTTGTATCCTTAATAGCGCAGGCAAGAAAGTCTCCGATCATGTCTTCCAGGCCTTCACGGTCCTTTGCCGGCCCGAAAAGCTTGGTGTCAAGGACTTCCTCCCTTGTAAGGAGCAGGAGATCATCACCGAATGCTTCCTTAAAAATTTCAGGGAATCTGCCGATGCATTCTTCTTTCACGAAAAGATTTAAGGCTCTCGGCTCTATCGAGGGCATCCTCTTAAGGCAGGAAAGGACCTCCGGGTAGTCAAGGATGCAAAGATTATTGCCGTTGACATGGCCGTGATCTGCGGTTATCAGGATCAAGGTGTCCTCAAGTCCCGATGCAAGTTCTTCGACCTGCTTTTCGAGGGAAGATAGCATATCATGCGTTTCCTGACTTAAAGTTCCTGTCTTATGCATCGTGGTGTCAGGCTCACTCCAGTATGCATATATGAACTTCTTTCCGGGCTCGGAACAAAGATCTTTGATGCGCTCTGTTATTAATTCAAAGGTATCGGGGAAAGGAGGCATAAAGGGCATCGATGCCTCTGCCCTTATGCCTGCTTCCCTGATCCTGTAAAGGATGGATCTATACGGAGTATATGTATAGCCTGCATTAAATTCGCAGGCAGGTCCGACTTCATTCAGGGAATCGCGTTCCCATACTTCTTTGCCGCTTTCATCAAGGGAGGGTCTTGCTCCCTCCTTCTCGGTCAGCTGGTCCGTATTCATGAAGACAGTAACGTTCTTATCGAGTGCGGGATAGTAGACATCCCAGCCGAGCCAGCCGTGTTCATTGGGATATAGGCCGCTCAAGACCGATGTTGTCGCCGCAACGGTCGTCGGCGGAAAGACCGAACTGAATGAACCTTCCAGGTGCTGCCTTATGAATCCTTCTTTATCCAGATGCTTTTCGATGACTGACATGCCCATGGCATCGAGCAGGAGCAGTACGACATTCTTATAGTCCTTTGCAAGAGGTCCGTCTGCCAAAGGAAGCGTTGCATGTGATGTTCCGGCCCCGAAATGAGCAAGGATCGAATTGGAAAGGTTCACGAGGCAGTTATTGTAATCCGGAAGGATCAGTCTATCAGTTGGCAATTATCTTATTCTCCTTTTCAAGATCGAATTCATATATAACATATTCCATTACAAAGTCCTCTGCAAGCCCGGTATCCGAATGCCAGACCTCAAGAGCAAGACGGTAATGACCAGGCTCAAGAGCATCATTAAGATAAAGCTCAGTGTTATAAGATGAAGCCTGCTCGCCGTATTCATATCCGCCGCCGCTTGACAAATCAGGGATTGCATACCACTCACCGTCTTTTTGCAGTTCAAGATATTGATTTGTCATATTGTAACTTGATAATGCCTTCCAGCTCAAGGTCTTGCTGTCCTTCTGATAAGACAGCGATTCCAGCTTCAATCCCGCTTCTTCGGCAGAAATGATCAGGGATTTATCGACTTTTGTCTTCTCCAGAGGCTCTTTTTCCTTTGAAGGCTTATCAAGATCGAATTCTCCTGCAATATAATAATCTCCCGAAGCAAAACCTGATGTAAAACTAAAACCTGAGAGGCTCTTTATTATCCTGTAGTGACCTGCAGGAATGTCCCCGAACATCTGATCAAGACGGTCGATCTCTTCTCCCGTATTACCATACTTACTATCCCTCCCTTCGAGCAAGATTCCCTCCAGGGTCCAGGCATGGTCCGGAAGGTGCGGCACTTCATACCAATCACCGTCAAAGCGGTATTCGAGTTGGTATGGGTTGCCCCACATGTAATCTTTATTACCGTTATTGGTCAGCGTTACGCGCACCTTTCTGTTCCAGATGACTTCTGCCTTAAGTTCCACCGGACATTCATCGTAAGATGCAAGTTTGACATCCGATTTTTTCGTATAAGGACTGCCTTCGTTAATGCAGGCGGTCATGCCGAAGAGCATGGCAGATGCCGTGACAGCGATGATGTATTTTTTGAATAGATTTGATTTCATATGATAAGTACCTCCCTTTCAAGTGCTTTCACCATATAAAGCAACTTCTGTCAGGGTTTATTACACTTTTCGAAAAAATCAGAGTTCTTTATACATCAATATCTCGTCATGGTAAGTCCCGTCATCGGATCTGAGCGCATTATGACGGCGTCCTGTTTCAACAAAACCGCACTTCTCATAGACTCTTTGGGCCTGTATATTTTCGGCAACCACCTCAAGATCGACCTGCTTCCAGCCTGCGCTGCGGGCAAGTTCCGTCATGTATTCGATCATGGCCTTGCCTATGCCGAGGCTCCAGTATTCCTTATATAAAGCTATCGCAAGCGACGAACGGTGACAGATCTTCCTCTTGGAGCCGATGCCGTTGATGCTGCCGTTGCCTGCGACTTTACCGTCGACCAAGGCCATCATCATTATCGTATAGGGATCATCAAGGATCTTGCCCAGAAGTTCCTCTTCCGCCTCCAATGTAAAATGGACCTCATCCGGATATCGGAGCAGATAATCGGTCTCGGCTGCAGTAACTTTCATATAGTCGATCATCTCCTGAGCATATTCAGGCAATGTGGGCTTTAGTATGCATGTTCTCCCGTCTTTAAGGATCACTTCTCTTTCGGCAAATCTCATCAGTTTTACTCCTCATCATTTATCATATCTGCTTATTATGTAATCCGGTTTTACGGCGTCTTCATTCAAGACCCACTCGTCACCGTCTTTACTGTAACATACAACACCTATGTCACCTGACTGGATCCAGATATCATAAGAATCATTTGCCCAGCAATAACCCCAGAAATCCCTTGCCCTGCAGGGTATGAATTTGGCAACCTCTTCACCGGTCTTTGAGAAGATCTTGATCTTCTTGTTTCCCTTGTCCGAATCAAAGCACTTGGCAAAGTATTCCCCGTCATAGCTCCGGGACTTCTCCGTCGTAAAGCTCCCGTAGTCTTCCACACCGGAAACCGTTTTCCCTTCATAAACTTCTTTCGGGGGCTGCTCTCCGAATTCAAGGTAATCATCGCCCTCTTTGAACATGATGTAGTAGATCCCTACGAATTCCTTCCCCTTGGCATCTCCTCTTACACCGGACAGATATAATCTCCCGTCTTTTCCATCAACATTGTATAAAGTGTACTGGAAACAGTTCTGGGTCCTTCCGTTCACATGACTTGAATAAGATCTGTAATGGAAGTCTTTGCCGGCATTGACAGCCTTATAGTATTTTTCCAGGTCTTCACCGCTCAGTCTTTCGATATCGAGTTTGTCCATGAAAGCTTTCAGGTCTTCCTTGCTGATATCATTCCTTGAAACAACATCATCTGCCATCATCTCATAAAGAGCATCCGGACTTTCTGCCATTACGGCCCCGGCAATCTCCTGCCTGTTTAAGTTCCAGGTATTGTAATACTTGTCTCC
>JAIKVV010000072.1 GCA_024685385.1 Saccharofermentans sp.
TATCACTTATTTCATCCTCCGATAATTTCACATACCATGCCGTCAGGCAAGTATCTCGTCAAGATCTCCTTCGTATACCATCGAACGCATCTTGCATGACCCGTCAAGTTTTTGGAATTGGCCGTATCTCACAAAATGGAGGCCGCACTTCTCCATGACATGGCCTGACGCTTTATTTTGCTCGACATGACTTGAAGCAAACTTAGTTATCCCAAACTCTTTTTGGGCAAAACGTATCATCGCTTTCGCGGCTTCCGTGGCGTATCCATATCCCCATTGGTCTTTACGGAGATTATAGCCGAAACCCCACCTGCAGCTGTCCTTTTCGTGAGGACCGATACTCCCGCTTCCGATCAGGTCACCGTTATCTTTTCTCACATATCCGAAAAGATAATCCTTATCGTCTTTTAAGGATTTGATCCATTCAAGAACCTGCTCTTTGGAAGTGTATGTATTGTAGATCATGTATCTTGCGACATCCTCGTCGCTGACCCATTTATATACTGCATCACAATCGTCCAATGTCAGCGGACGAAGGATGAGTCTTTCTGTCTCCAATACATAGTTGTGCATGACCCCATTCACCTTCCCGGCGGTTTTAGAAGATTATACCAATTAATCTAAGATCATCCAATCAACGGTCAGTTGATGTTTGCGCAACCGATTCGATCCATGCTTTGATATCATCTTCGGAAGCACTGCCCGGAAAGCGCTTTCCCTCAAGCCAGTTGCCGCTGCCTGCATTGGATGCAAGATTCTTCCCGCTGTTTCCGATGCCGCTGCTTCCTGAGGTGCAGAAAGGAATAACCGTAGCGTTTCCGAAATCGTAACTCTCAACAAATGTATCCATTATCCTCGGCTCCTGTCCGAACCATATCGGATATCCGATGTATATTACGGAATATCCGTCAAACTTTATCTCTTCGCTTCCTATGGCGGGCCTTGCCGCGGGATCATTCTGTTCTTTGGAACATCTGCTGTTTGAATCTGTCCAGTCACGGTCCTCATCCGTATAAGGAATCTCCGGCTTGATCTCATAAAGATCCGCGCCTTCAATTCCCGCGATCTTTTCAGCTATGCCTCTGGTCGTTCCCGTGGCAGAAAATACGATTACAAGTGTTTTATTATCCGCTTCTTTTGAAGTTTCCGAAGTTGATCTTGACCCGGATTCACTCTCAGATTTCTCAGTCGTCTGAGATGCAGTTGTTGTCGTTGTACTTTCTGAAGAAGGAGCAACTGTACTGCCGCATCCTGTCATGCATAATGCCAACGCAAGACACATGATCATTCCAAATAATCTTTTCATATCGAATGCTCCGTTTATTCAAATCTTTCAGCCCATGCTTTGAGCTTTTCTTCTGATATGTTTGCAGAGAACTTCTCGCCGCTGATGACTTTTGCTCCGGGAGCAAGTTCCTGCAGGTTCTTACAGGAATCACCAAGGCCGGATCCTCCGGATGTCGCAAAGGGAATGACCGTCTTCCCGGTAAAATCATAGACTTCCATGAATGTATCGATTATCGAAGGTTCCCTGTACCACCAGATAGGAAATCCGACGAATACGGTATCGTACTGATCCATGTTTTCGACAACAGTTCCTATCGCAGGGCGTGATGATCTGTCATTCATCTCAACGGAACTCCTGGACTTCTTATCCATCCAGTTGATATCCGCCTTGGTGTAAGGCTCTTCGGGGGAAATCTCATAAAGATCCGCACCGACCGCTCTTGCAAGCTTCTCTGCGACGCCTGCCGTAACTCCGCTTGCGCTGAAATATGCTACCAATGTCTTTGTCATTTGAACTTCCTCCTTATACTACCTCTGTTCCGGGTCTTCCCGAATAGCCTTTAAGCTTTCCGCCATATACCGGGAAGAAACTGGAATCACCATAGTTATCTATCTTTTCGAGATTCTTCAGGATCTCCATGTCATCATCTGATATGACGAAATCAACATCGGCATTACTCTTCATATGATCGGGATTTGCTGTCTTGGGCAGAACGATCATGCCGAGCTGGATATCGTATCTGATGCAAAGCTGCGGGATCGATACATTATACTTCTCCGCCATCTTCGCTATAGCAGGTATTCTCAAAGCTTCGCCGTGAGCCACGGGGCTGTATGCTTCCATGACGATACCCTTATCCTGACAGTAACCGATCAGTTCAAGGGGAGTATTTGAGATATGGCAGAGCACCTGATTTACCATGGGTTTAATGTCCGCATTGTTCCATATGTTTTCGATGTCTTCCTTAAGGAAATTAGAGACACCGATAGCCCTCAGCTTGCCTGCCTTGTATGCATCCGTCAGCGCTCTCCATGCTTCGAGATTGCCCTCCTGATATCTGTTATCAGACTGATTGACCTCCACCCAGGGCTGCGGGCTGTGAATGATCATCATGTCGATGTAATCAAGCCCCATCGCCTTCAAAGATCCGTCTATGCCTTCTAAAGCAGTCTTATAATCCTTGTGTTCTGCGGCAACCTTCGTTGTTACGAAGATATCTTCTCTTTTAAGGCCTGAGTTTCTTATGCCTTCGCCGACGCCGCGTTCATTTGCGTAAGCCTGCGCGGTATCGATGTGTCTGTATCCGATAGCAAGTGCAGACTTTACCGCATCTGATGCTTTATCGTCATCAATGAGCCATGTGCCGAGTGCAAGCTGCGGTACTTTTATTCCGTTTGATAAAGTGAGATATTCGTTAAACATATTATTCCTCCCCGCAATCGTCCCACGAAAGGACCCCTGTCTTCTGTGCGATCTCGTATCTGCCGATCTTGTAATCCAACTTCTCGAGCGCAATGTCGTATTTTTTCTTTGCTTCGACTATCGTCTCCCTTGCTTCCTTAAGAAGATTCGCGCGGGCATCGATAGTTAAATCACCCTCCTGGAAAAGCTTTACATACTCTATCAGCATCTCGACGGGCATTCCCGCATCGCGAAAACAGATGGCATTCTCGACCCATGCGATGTCAGTCTCCTGATAATCCCTGATACCGCCTGCAGTCCTGGTAACGGCAGGTATTACACCGACGCGCTCATAATAACGGAGTGTATCGGCGGTGATATCATACTTCTCGCAGACTTCTTTGATAGTCATGTGAATCTCCTCCAAGTGAATTTTCATCAGCTGATGCTTACATCATACAACTTGGAGTTGACTCTAAGTCAAGAGTTTTTTCGAAAAATTATGCCTCGGGTTTCACTACATCAAAATATGCGTTAATCGTCTTACGGAAAACGAACGTGAATACAACTCCGATAACTAACGCCAGAAGGTGGATGATCATAGACTCTATTCCTGTAACACCACTTACACTCGGACTGAGTGAAATAATAATTGTTGGAACGGCCATCGACATTAGGAAATAAAATGGAATTTGCTTAAAGAGCTTGCCGAATCCGTATTTTCTTCCAAGAACAAATAACGCGTACATAACGATCGGCATAAAGCAGAATGCCAGACCGGAAGCTCCTGCGCCACCCGCCAGTTCACTTTCATTTAAGATTTTAGTATAGACCGCGCCTGTTATAAGCATGGCGATAACATCTGTCACCCAGGATACAGCAAACAAGACCAGTATCTTTTTGGTTCCTAATATCTTTTCGGCCAGGATTCCAAACGGCAGTATCAGAAGCAGATTATATCCGAGATGACCAAGCGTCAAATCAATAGCAGAATAAGGAGCATCCGG